>JACQAI010000485.1 GCA_016195115.1 Pseudomonadota bacterium | reverse complement strand
CCGAGCTTCGCCGGCTGCTCCGTCATGACATCGGCTGCCTGCGCGGCTTCCGGCGCGACGGCGCGCGCTGGGCAGCCGCCCCGGCGGCGCGCCGGATCGAGCGCCAGATCCGCCGCACCTGGGCGTGCTATCGCGGCGCGCTTGCAGGCGAGCACGAGGCGGCCGCACACCCGCCGCCGCTCGCCGACGCGCGCCGCCATGTGCGTGACGCGCTCGGCCGGCTCCAGGCGGTGCGGGTCGGCCGGCTGACCGGACGCGCCTTCCGGATCGCTGCCGTCGAGGTCGGGCTCGACACGGCGCTGGTTGCCTACCGCGCTGCCCAGCGGCGCGTACGCGGATGAACCCCTGCATTCGACCTGCATTCAGCAGGCAATCAGGGCCCGTCTGCGCCGCCGAGCGATCAGCTCAGCCGGCGGACCGCCGCGGCGAGGTTCTCGGACAGCTGCACCGCCTGCGTGAGCGGCAAGGCGACCTCGATGGGGGCGCCCGGGATGATCTCCATCGTCAGGCGCACCAGCATGGCGGCGGCGTCATCCCCGACCTGAAACGACGCGGGCGCCGCGGCGGGCGGTGGCGCGGCGGCGTTGCCGCTGCGCGCCTGTCGATGGGCGGCCGCCATTTGCAAGGCTTGCCCAAGCGCGGTGACGAGATCGCTCACCGTCTGGATCGCGCAGACGAATTGATAGCGATGGCGCGTCGTGCCGTCGTTCCGCGCCAGCGCGAACGCGATGGCCTCGCCGTCGTCGCTCGGCACGGCGCCGCCGCTCGCCGCAATCGGGATGAACTCGCCGCCGGTTGCCATCAAAACCTCGATCAATCCGTTGGGGCAGGTCGACACGAGGTCACGGCGCCTCGCAGTTCAGCCACGAGACCTCGATGCGCCAGCCGGGGTTGCATTCGCGCTTCATGGCGTTGATCAGGTCGAGCGCGGCCATCCGCGTGTCGACGGTGTCGAGCGTCTTGCCGCGGTCGTCGCGCAGCTGGTAGCGACGCGCGCCGACCTTGGCGACGGTCAATCGGATCGTGGTCGACGTCGACTTGGGCATGGCGGTGATTCGGGCGACGTTTGAACCGGCTCGACACCATCCGCCGCTAAGCCCTTGGCGGGATTGGTGGGCGCACCAGGACTCGAACCTGGGACCCGCTGATTAAGAGTCAGCTGCTCTACCAACTGAGCTATGCGCCCGCCAGCGATCGGCGAGGGACGGGTTGATAGCAAAGCGCCTCGGCTTTGTCGAGCCGCGCAAATCGGCGGTGCGGCGCGCGCGGTCAATCCTCGCCGACACGCCGGCCGATGCGCACGTCGCGGTGGACCCAGACGCCGATCAACAGACCGAAGCCGATCATGGTGACGACCAGCGACGAGCCGCCGTAGGACACCATCGGCAGGGTCGAGCCCTTGGCCGGGATCAGACCCATGACCATGGCGATGTTGATGAACATCGCCAGGAACACCGCGGTGACGATGCCGATTGCAACCAGCCGCCCGAACTGGCTGGTCGAGCGAAAAGCGATGGCATAGCCGTAGACCATCATGAGGAGATAGAGCCCGAGCAGGGTCAGCGAGCCGAGCATGCCGAACTCCTCGGCGAACATCGTAAAGATGAAATCGGTCTGCTTCTCGGGCAGGAAGTTGAGGTGGCTCTGGGTGCCCTGCAGGAAACCCTTGCCGAAGGTGCCGCCCGAGCCGAGCGCGATCTTCGACTGGATGATGTGATAGCCGGCGCCCAGCGGATCGCGCGTCGGATCGAGGAAGGTCAGCACGCGGGCTTTTTGGTAATCCCGCAGGAGATTCCAGCCGAGCGGCACCGCGGCGATCACCCCGGCGAAGCCGAGCGCGAACTTCCACCAGCGCACGCCGACCACGAACAGCATGCCGGCGGTGCCCATCAGCAGCATGAGGGCGGTGCCGAGATCTGGCTGCTTCATGACCAGCGCCACCGGCGCGCCGACCAGCGCCACCGGCGCGACCAAATAGGTGAGACGGCCGACGTCCTCGATCGAGGCGCCGTGGAACCAGCGCGCCAGCGCCAACACCAGCGCGATCTTCATGACCTCGGACGGCTGGATCTGCGTGACACCGAGATCGAGCCAGCGCTGCGCGCCCATGCCGATCGAGCCCTGCAGCTCGACCCCGATCAGCATCAGGAGTGCCACGAAATAGCCGGCATAGGCCCAGCGCATCCAGAAGCGGATGTCGACCAGCGCGACCACGATCATGAGCACCAGGCCCATGCCGGCGCGCGCAATCTGGCGCACCGCCCACGGCTCGAGCGAGCCGCCGGCGGCCGAATAGAGCATCACGAAGCCGACGCTCGCCAGGACCAGGAGCAGGACGACCAGGCTCCAGTTGATCTGCCAGATCTTGCGCAGCAACGGCATGCCCTGCCGGCCGGTGTTGAAGCTCGCGAGCATCAGCCGGCTGCCTTGGGTTCGCCGGCGATCCGGCCGGGCGGCTGGCGGCCGAGATCGCGCTTCTGCGCCTCGAGCAGCACGTCGCGCGCAATCGGCGCAGCGGTATCCGAGCCGTGTAGACCGTGCTCGACGACCACGGCGCACGCGTAGCGCGGCGCCTGAATCGGCGCAAAGCTGATGAACAGCGCGTGGTCGCGCTCGCGCCAGGGAATCTCCGCATCCTTGCGCCGCACGTCGTGGTCGCGCTCGGCCGCCGACACCCGGCGCACCTGGGCCGATCCGGTCTTGCCCGCCATCTCGAGCCCGGGCTCGGCGATGCGCGAGCGGAAGGCGGTGCCGCGCGGGTCGTTGCACACCGCGACCATGCCGTTGAAGACGTGGCTCATCACCGCCGGGTTGACGCCGAGCGACGGGAACGCCGGCTGCTTGACGTTCTCGGCCGGCTTGCCCCCGACGGCACGCGTCAGATGCGGCACCACGGCGTAGCCACCGTTGGCAATACGCGCCGTCATCACCGCGAGCTGCAGCGGCGTCACCAGCACCATGCCCTGGCCGATGCCGGCGTTGAGCGTCTCGCCCTGGGTCCACGGGTGGCCGCGCGTCGCCAGCATCCAGTCGCGGGTCGGAATGTTGCCCGGGCGCTCGCCCGGAATGTCGAGGCCGAGCCGCGCCCCCATGCCGAAGCGCTTGGCCATCGCCGCCAACTTGTCGATGCCGACGCGCTTGGCGGTTTCGTAGAAGAAGCAGTCGCAGCTCTGCTTGATCGCAAAGGCGAGATCGACCGAGCCGTGGCCGCCCTTGTATTTCCAGCAGTACCACTGGCGATCGCCGAGAGCGTAGTGGCCGGGGCAGTTGACGATGGTCGCGGGCGTGATCACGCCGGCGTCGAGCGCCGCCAGCGCGGTCATCATCTTGAAGGTCGAGCCCGGCGGATACTGACCCTGGATCGCCTTGTTGTTGAGCGGCTGCTTGGGATTGGCGAGGAATTCCTCCCAATCGCGGGCATTGAGGCCGTGCGAGAACAGGTTGGGATCGAACGCCGGCGCCGACACCATGGCGAGCACCTCGCCGGTGTGGATGTCCATCACGACGGCCGCCGCGCTCTCGTCGCCGATGCGCTGGCGGGTGAACTCCTGCAGGCCGATGTCGAGGGTGAGCTCGACGTCCTTGCCGGGGATCGCGTCCTGGCGGTTGAGCTCGCGGATCACCCGCCCGACCGCGTTGACCTCGACCTGGCTGGCGCCTGCGGCGCCTCTGAGATCGAGGTCGCGGGTCTTCTCCATGCCGTTCTTGCCGATGCGGAACTCGGGCAGCTCGAGCAGCGGCTCGCCGGTCAGCTCGGTCTCCGACACCGCGCCGACATAGCCGAGGATGTGGCCGACCGCTTCGGTGTGCGGGTAGAAGCGGCTCTGGCCGACGTCGATCGACACGCCGGGCAGGTCGGGCGCGTTTATCTCGATCTTCGACACGTCGTCCCAGTTGAGGTTCTCGCGCACCGTCACGGGCACGAAGGCGCGCTTCTTTCTGACGTCGCGCATGACGCGCCGGCGGTCGGCGTCGGTGACTTCGATCAATTGGGCGAGCTGGTCGAGCGTGTGCTCGACGTCGCGCGCCTGCTCGGCGACGATCACGACGCGGTAGTTGAGCCGGTTGAGCGCCAAGGGCTCGCCAAAGCGGTCGAGAATGCGACCGCGCGGCGGCGCCAGAAGCTTCAGGTTGATGCGGTTATCCTCGGCCAGCACCTTGTAGCGCTCGGCCTCGACGACCTGCAGGTAGTAGAGCCGGCCGACCAGGGCGCTGAACAACCCGAGCTTGGCGCCGCCCAGGAGCAGCGCGCGGCGCGTGAATACCTGGTCGCGCTGCTGGTCGCGCTGCTTCATCGACATCGATGAGCGCGACTTCATACGCGTGCCAGCACCCGCCGATGCGTCGTCACGAAGAACCAGGCCAGGATCGGGAACGTGACCAGGGTCACGACGAACTGCAGCAGCGACTGACCGAGCGCCAGCGGCTCGCCGGCAAGCAGCGAGGCGAACGCCCACGACACCGCGGTCGCCGCCGCGTCGGTCAACAGGAAGCCGGCCCACGCCATGGCGAACGGCTTGCCGACGAACAGCCGGCGTTGACCGAGCACGACGCCATGGGTGCCGAGCAGGATCAGGGACGTGATGCCGAGCGGCGCGCCGGCCGCGAAGTCCTGGATGACGCCGATCGCGAACACCGCCGAGGCCGGCATCAGGTCGGGCCGGTACACCGTCCAGTAGAACACCGCCATCAAGGTGAAGGCCGGCACCAGATCGATCTCGTGCGGCAGGTGCAGCGGCAGCACCGGCACCAGCGCGAGCAAGAGCGTGATGACAAAGGGCGTCATGCAGCGCAGCGCCAGATCGAGGCGCTGCAGCAAGGTGAGCGGCGGCGTAAGCGAGGTCGGCGACATGGCCCGCCTACTTGCGGCTGGACTTGGCCGGCGGTGGCGCCGGCAGGCTCGGCAGAATGCCGGTCAGACCGTAATCGAGCAACCGCACATAGTCGAGCCGCGCCCAGTCGGCGTAGGGCTGGATCAGCACGCCGCGCTCGCCGACCTCGGCGACCACGCCGATCGGCAGGCCGGGCGGCAGGGCGCCGCCGTGGCCCGAGGTCGACACCCGGTCGCCCGGCGACAGGCGGGCGTCGGGAGAGAGATAGAGGAGCCGGGGCCGCGCGGTGTTGTCGCCGGCCAACACGGCGCGCTCGCGGCTCCGCTCGATGACCACCGGGATCCGGCTGTTCAAGTCGGTGATCAGCAGCACCCGGGCGCTGCGCTCGCCGACCTCGGACACCCGGCCGACCAGGCCCTCGCCGGTCATCGCCGCCTGGCCCTTGGCCACCCCCTGCTCGGCCCCGGCGGCGACCAGGATCGAGCGCACGAAGGCGCCGCCCGAATCGCCCATCACCCGGCCGGTCACCTGTCGGGTCTCAGGCCCGGCGCGGAAATTGAGCAGGGCGCGCAACGCCTGGTTCTCGGTGTCGAGCCGACGCGCCGCCTCCTGCCACTGCTCGAGCCTTGCGACCTGCTCGCGCAGCTGGCGGTTCTCCTGATAGACGTGGACGACTTGGCCGACCTCGCCAACCGCCCCGGCGACCGCCTCGGCCGGCTGGCTTATCACGCCGAAGACGGGGGCGAGGACGTCAAGCAGGGCCATACGGACCCGCTCGACGACCACGACCTCGGCCTTGCCGAGCAGCATCAGGGCGAACGAGGCGGCGACCAGCGACAGGAACGCGAAGCGGGCCATCGCCGCCTTCAGGGGGGCGGCGAAGCGGAACACAGCTTCGGTTCGGGCCTTCATGACGTTGGGCGCGTGATCAGAGCTCGGACATCAGGAGATCGCAACAACGCGCCGGAATTATTACACATTTTTGTACCAGATGACAGAGGACAGAGGACAGAGGACGGAACAAGGCTCTGGGCCGCCCGGACACCCCCGCTGTCGTCTGTCATTCCGTCATCTGTTCTCTGCTCAATAGGTGCCGATCAGCACGTTGCGCAGCGTCTTCATCTCCTCGAGGCAGCGCCCGGTGCCAAGCGCGACGCACGACAGCGGATCGTCGGCGATCGACACCGGCAGGCCGGTGGCGTGGCGCAGCACCAGATCGAGATTCGACAGGAGCGCGCCGCCGCCGGTCAGCACGATGCCCTTGTCGACGATGTCGGCGGCGAGCTCGGGCGCGGTGTGCTCGAGCGCGACCTTGACCGCCTCGACGATGGCGCTGACCGGCTCGGCCAGGCTCTCGGCGATCTGACGCTCCGAGATCACCAGCTCCTTGGGTACACCGTTCATCAGGTCGCGGCCCTTGATCTCCATGACGCGGCCCTCGCCGTCCTCGGGCGGACACGCCGAGCCGATCTCCTTCTTGATGCGTTCGGCCGAACCTTCGCCGACCAAGAGGTTATGCAGGCGCCGAATGTAGGCGATGATCGCTTCGTCCATCTTGTCGCCGCCGACGCGCACCGAACGGGCGTAGACGATGCCGCCCAGCGACAGCACGGCGACCTCCGTGGTCCCGCCGCCGATATCAACGACCATCGAGCCGGTTGGTTCGGTGACCGGCAAGCCGGCGCCGATCGCCGCGGCCATCGGCTCCTCGATCAGGAACACCCGACGCGCCCCGGCGCTCTCGGCGGATTCCTGGATGGCGCGCCGCTCGACCGCGGTCGAGCCCGACGGCACGCAGATGATGATCTGCGGCGAGGCGAAGCTGCGCCGGTTGTGCACCTTGCGGATGAAGTGCTTGATCATCTCCTCGGCGACTTCGAAGTCGGCGATGACGCCGTCGCGAAGCGGGCGGATGGCGGAGATGTTGCCGGGCGTGCGGCCGAGCATGAGCTTGGCCTCGTCGCCGACGGCGAGCACGGTCTTCTTGCCGCGCACCGTGGCGATCGCGACCACCGAGGGCTCATTGAGCACGATGCCACGATTTTTTACATAGACGAGCGTGTTCGCCGTGCCGAGGTCGATGGCCATATCGGCGGACAGCATGCCGAGCAATCGATAGAACATGGCGGGGTGATCAAGCCTTTATTGGGTGGCGTCTCGAAAAGGTTCGGTCGGGCCGTGATTCGCGGGCAATTCGCGGGCGGCGGATCGTGCGATGTAATGAACGCTTTCGCACGCGCGAAGTAGCTTGCCAATACACGGACGGACGATGGTTGTCCATCGCCCGTGGGCCCCGCCTTGACAGTAGCGTCGAGGCGTTAAGCAGACATTGCCTACGGCGCAGATTTCCAAGGCTTTGTCGGCCTCGATAGCGCCCGAGACGGCTCAGCGGACGCCCAGGCTGGCGGCCTCGTAGACCACCCCGAGGGGCTCGAGCACGACCGCCTTGCGCGCGCCCTGGCGCTCGACCCGGCCGCCCGGCCACGCCGTGAACCCGGCGGCGCGCGCCAGCGCGACGGTGCGCGCCGCTTCGGCCGGCGCCACCATCGCGGCGAAGCCGGCCCCCATGTTGAAGGTCGCGTAGGCCTCGCGGTCGTCGAGCGGCCCGGCCGCTTGCAGGAAGCGGCCGAGCGGACCCGGATCGCCGAGCGCGGTCATGCGGTAGACGAACGACGCATCGGCCCGCATCAGCTTGCGCCAGCCGTGACCCGTGATGTTGACGGCGTAGTGCAGCCGCACGCCGGCCTGCTGGCACGCCGCGACGAAGGGCACGTAGATCACGGTCGGCGCCAGCAGCGCCTCGCCGTAGCCGCGGCCGTCGCCGATCGGCGTCAGGTAGCCCTGTGGCAGACGCTCGGCCAGCCGCCGGCACAGCGTGATGCCGTTGGCGTGCACGCCTGAACTCGCGAGCAAGATGATGGCGTCACCGTCCGCGACGTCGCCGGCGATGCGCAGCGACTTCGGCGCGATGCGCCCAAGCGCCGAGCCGGCGAGAACCGCGGCGCCAGGTTCGACGATGCCGCGCAGCGCCGGCGTCTCGCCGCCGCCCCAGGCCGCGCCGGCGGCCAGGCAGCCGGCAGCGAAGCCCGCCGCGAGATCGCGCCGGCGCGCCGGATGCGCGAACCATTGCGCATCGCCGACCGCGGCGTGCATGGCGACCGCGATCGGCAGCGCGCCCGAGGTGATGACGTCGTTGACGATGGTCGCGACGGTGTCGACGCCGATCGCGTGATAGAAGCTGCGCCCGGTCGCCTCGAGCATCGCGTCGGCGACCAGGTTCTTGCTGCCCAGCCCCTCCTCGACGTGCGCCAGGTAGCAGTCGGCGAGCTCGATCAGGTATGCGCTCTCGCCGCGCACCTTGGGCGGCTCGGCGAGGCCGTGGCGCGCCAGCGCGCCGCCGGTGGCCGCGGCGGCCTGCTGGCACTCGCGCTTGAACAGGTCGAGCATGTCGTAGTCGACGCCGCTCGCCGCGTAGCTCAAGTCGGTGGGCTTGCCCGGTTCATCCATGGCAGCCGTACATACGCGCCAAGCCGTAGGGGCGGCAAGCCCGCGGCCGCGATCCCCCGGCCCGCCCGATTGGGAGGCTTTCGCCAAGCGTTGCTGTTGCGTGTATGCTCAGCCCCAAAAACGTCATGGAGGCACCGATGAAACGCATTCTCGCCGTCCTGTGGGGGGACGACGACGGCGACGTCGTCCTGGGCTCGGCCTTCGAGGTGGCGCGGCTGTTCGGCTCGCGCGTGGTCGGCATCTACGTGCGGCCGCCGGCGGGGGAGTTCATCCCGAGCGGCGATTTCGGCATGGCGTTGTCGCAGGACTATCTCGACCGGCTGCACCGCGAGAGCGCATCCAAGGCGGCCCGCCTACGCGCCGCCTTCCAGGAGACCGCCGCCCGCCTCGGCATCAAGCCGGGCGACGTCGGCGGCACCGACGGCGTGACCGCCGAATGGGTCGAGGCCGAGGGCTCGGCAGCGATGTTCATCGGCAGCTACGGGCGGGTGTTCGACCTGATCGTGCTGCGCAAGCCCGATCCCAAGATCTCGGCAGAGACCGAGATCCTGCTCGAGGCGGCGCTGTTCGAGAGCGGCCGGCCGATCCTGGTGGTGCCCAAGGCGGCGGCGCTGCCCGCCGGCGCCACCATGGTGATCGCGTGGAACGGCTCGACCGAGACCGCCTCGGTGCTGGCGCTCGGCATGCCGCTGCTCACCAAGGCGGGCAAGGTCGCCGTCGTGTCGGTCGAGGGCGGCATGGTGCCGGGCTGCCGAGGTCGCGCAGTACCTGCAGTGCCACGGCATCGCCGCGATGGTGCGCCACGTCCAGCCCGAGGGTCAGATCCCCGGCGAGGCGTTCCTGCGCGAGACCGCCAAGCTCGAGGGCCAGCTGATGTTCAAGGGCGCCTACACCCAGAGCCGGCTACGCCAGCTGGTGTTCGGCGGCGCCACCCGCCACATCCTCAGCCACGCCCAGATCCCGGTGCTGTTCGCGCGGTGACGCGCGCGCAGAAACGCCCGTCCCGTCATCCCGGCGAACGCCGGGATCCAGGGGCAAGTGATGGGTGTCGGAGCTCGTGGTCCTGGATCCCGGCGTTCGCCGGGATGACGGGCGGCAAAGCCGCCCGTCAGTTCTTCGTCTTGTCGACCAGGCGGTTCTGTTTGAGCCAGGGCATCATGGCACGCAGCTTCTCGCCGACCTCCTCGATCGGGTGCTGGGCTGACAATTTGCGCATGGCCTTGAAGCTGGTCTGGCCGGCGGCGTTCTCGAGCACCCATTCCTTGGCGAACTGGCCGGTCTGAATCTCGGTCAGCACGCGCTTCATCTCGGCCTTGACGTTGTCGTTGATGATCCGCGAGCCGCGCGAATAGTCGCCGTACTCGGCGGTGTTCGAGATCGAGTAGCGCATGTTGGCGATGCCGCCCTCGTAGATCAGGTCGACGATCAATTTGACCTCGTGCAGGCACTCGAAATAGGCCATCTCGGGCGCGTAGCCGGCCTCGACCAGGGTCTCG
>JACQAI010000514.1 GCA_016195115.1 Pseudomonadota bacterium | reverse complement strand
TGCGCGGCGTCGACCGCAGCGTCGACAAGATCCGCGACTACGCCGCCGCGCACGGCTTCACGCCGACCGACAGCCTGGCCGACGTGCTGTGCGACCCGGCGATCCGCGCGGTCGTGCTGGCGACGCCGCATTCGCTTCACTGCGAGCAGGTGGTGGCGTGCGCCGAGGCCGGCAAGCAAGTGTTCTGCGAAAAGCCGTTCGCCCTCCAGCTGCGCGACGCGCGGCGCATGGTCGAGGCGTGCCGGCACGCCGGCGTCGTGCTCGGCGTCGGCCACAACCGCCGCTTCTGGCCCTCGTTCCGAACCTTGCGGGAGATCGTCACGCGCGGCGAGCTCGGCGACATCCTTCACATCGAAGGCCACAACAGCAACGAGAACTCCAACGCCGTGCTCGGCGGTTGGCGTCTTGAGCCTAGCGAGTCGCCGGCCGGCGGCATGACGGGCGCCGGGCTGCACGTGCTCGACGCCTTCGTCAGCCTGCTCGGGCCGGTGCGCCGCGTCCACGCCCAGCTGGTCGAGCGCAAGCCGCCGCCGGTGCCGCTCGACAGCCTGGCGCTGACGCTCGAGTTCGCCGGTGGCATCAGCGGCCAGATGGCGACGGTGCGCGCCATGCCGCTGTTCTTCCGCGTCCACGTGTTCGGCACGCGCGGCTCGGCGGAGCTGCGCGGCGAGACCGAGGTCACGGTGCGGCTGGGCAACGCGCCGCCGCGTCGTTTCGAGTTCGCCCCGGTCGACTCGCAGCGCGCCGAGATTGAGGCGTTCTGCGACGCCGTCGAGGGCCGCGCGCCCTACCCGGTCGACACCGCGCAGATCCTCGCCACCGTCGCCGCCTTCGAGGCCACGGTACGCGCGGTCGAGAGCGGCACGACGGTCGAGGTCGACCCGGCGTAGCCGCTCACCCGCCGGCGCCCGGCGACCAGGTCGAGACCGCGGCGCCGCGGTGGACGACCAGCCCGGCGACCGCGGCGATGAAGCCGCCGGCCTTGGCGACGGCGCGGGGCGAATAGCTGCCGACCCACCAGTCCTCGTCGGCGCCTTGGCCTTCGAACTTTCCGCCGCTCGGCTTCGGCGCGCCGAGATAGGGCGTCGGGATCGGCAGCAGGCCGCGCCAATAGTCGCGCGCGCCGTGCATGTGCAATCCCGACAGCGCGCGCAGCAGCTTGACCTCGACGCCGTCGACCACCCGCGTGTCGAGCACCTTGTGGGCCGGCGACAGGAAGCCGGTCATCAGCGGGAACTCGCGCGTCGCCTCGAGCTTGCCGAGCACCTGATAGAGCGCCGGATCGACCGCGACGTCGTCGTTGAAGGTCGAGATCCACGCGATGCCTTCGTCGGCCAGCAAATAGCCGACGCCGCAATTGAGCGCGGTCGGCAACCCCCGGTTGGTCGGCAGCGCCAGGTAGACGCCGCCGGCGCGCTCCGCGATCGTGCGATTGGTTGTCGCGTGTGCGGGGCTCGAGCCGTCGTCGACCACCACCAGCTCGGCACCGGCCTGGATCACCGCGACGGCCGAGTGCACGAGCATGGCGGGCCGATTGTAGGTCGTGATCACCGCGGCGCGCCGCACCGGCGGCGTCGGCTCGGCGCCGATCATGCCGGCCGCCATGAGGTACATCTGAAGCTGCCGGAACGCCGGCTCCTGCAACGAGCGGCGCGGCAGGTCGTCGCGGCGGGTGAACACGAAGAACGCCGGGTTGACGAGCACCGGGAAGGCGTTGGCCAGCATGTCGCGCACGATCGCGCGGTCCATGCGCCCGATGCCCTCGACGTGGAGCACGAGCCAGTCGAAGTCGAAGTCGATCCAGTGTCGCCGAATCTGCGGCGGATAGACCTGGGCGAACTCGTTGAGGAAGTGGTCGGGCGCCAGGATGCGCTCATTGGGCCGCACGTGCGCCTTGAGGAAGGCGACGATCTGCTGCCAGTTCGGATTGTCGGGAATCTCCATCCGCGCCTGCCCTTTGCAGCGGCCTCACCCTCACGAGGGGGAGGGGCCACCCCACACTCTGCCTCCTTCCCCCCGTGAGGGGAAAGGTTGGGATGGGGGTGGCCGCCGTGCGATGGCATCACATTTGCTCGATCGACCCGCAGGCAGGCGCGGGACGGTCGATTTGTCGGGGCATCTCAAAGTATTGCTGGCGGATTGCGATGCCGAGCGCGCGACCGTGCTCGAGCGGCGCCTGCGCGAGATCACCGACGCCGTGATCGTGCGCGCCCCCGCCGGCGGCACGCTTCTCGATGCCGTGTCGGCCGAGGCGCCCGATGTCATCATCGTCGACATGGCGCGGCCCGATCGCGACGCGCTCGACGATCTGCGTCGGGTCAGCATCGACAACCCGCGGCCGATCATCATGTTCGTCGATCGCGACGATCGCGGCTTCATGGAAGATGCGATCGCCGCCGGGGTCAGCTCGTACAACGTCGTCAACGCCGCCTTTCCGGACGTCAAGCCGATCGTCATGGCGGCGGTCGCGATCTTTCGCAAGCACCGGCAGGTCGAGGCCGACCTGCATCAGGCTCGGGCGACGCTGTTGGAACGGCAGAACATCGATCGGGCCAAGGCGATGCTGATGAAGCAGCGAAAACTCGATGAGCCGCAAGCCTACCGCTGGCTGCGCCGCAAGGCGATGAACGAGAGCAAGCGGATCGCGACGGTCGCGGCCGAGTTGCTCGCGGCGGCAAACCAGGAGGGATCGGGACAATGACGACGGCGCCGAGACTGCGGATCGGCTTGTTGCGCTTGACCGACGCCGCGCCGCTGATCATCGCCAAGGAGCTCGGCCATTTCGCGGCCGAGGGCCTCGACGTCGCGCTCTCCGTCGAGCCCTCGTGGGCCAACATCGCCGAC
>JACQAI010000078.1 GCA_016195115.1 Pseudomonadota bacterium | reverse complement strand
CTCCCAGAACCAGTCGTTCGACGCCCCGGCCCAATCGGCCAGGCGCGCCTGGGTCGCCTCGACCTCGGCCTGCGCCCGCTTGAGCTCGGTGATGTCGGCGTGGATGGCGACGATGCCGCCGTCGCTGGTGCGCCGCTCCGAGATCCTGAGGATGCGGCCGCCGGCCTCGCGCATCAGGACGCCGGCGGCGTTGCGGTGTTGCTCCATCCGCCACGCGATCCAGGCCTCGGCGCCTTGCCCCTTGGGCACCACCAGCTCGCCGATCCGGATGGCCTCGCGGACCATGTCCTCGAACAGGATGCCGGGCTGGTAGGTCCGGGGGTCACGCACCCGCAGCTCGCGGAAGCGCTGATTGCACACCATCAGGCGATCGTTCTCGTCGTAGAGCACGAAGCCTTCGGGCATCGCGTCGACCGCGTCCTGCAGCATGACGGCCTGGCGGCGGCTGCGCGTCTCGCTGGCGCGCAGCAGGATCATGAGCAGGATGATGGCGATCGTCGCGGCGACCGCGGCGGCGCCGATGAACCACGCCTGGCGGCGCCACGTCGCGAGGATCACGACCTCGCTGATCGAGGGATTGACGACCAGCGGATAGCCGGCGACGCGGCGCGGCGCGAAGATGCGCGCCTCGCCGCTGAACCGGCTCCGAGTGTGGATCGTGCCGCCGCTCTGCAGCGCATCGATCTGCCGGAAGATCACGCTGTCGACCAGCTGCTGGCCGACCACGGCGCCCTCGCGCGGATGGCGCGCCAACACCGTCGCGTCGTCGCGCAGCAGCGAGATCGCCGCGCCTTCCGTGACCGTCGCGGAGCGGTAGACCGCCTCGAAGTAGCCGGGGTCGAGACCGATGTCGATGATGCCGGCGAAGTTGCCGTCGGCGGCCTCGAGGCGGCGGCTGAGCACGATCATGTCCTCGCCGGTCACGCGGCCCTGCAGCGGCTCGATCGTCAGACGTACGCCCGGGGTGTCGCGATGCTTGACGAAGTGCGGGCGGTCGCCGAGCCAGACGTCGGGCGGCGGGTTGAAGCGCGACGACGCCGCGATCCGGCCATCCGCCCCGATCACCGCCACCTGCTTGACCTGCGGCATGCCCGCGACCCGCGCGGCGAGCATGGCGTGGATCGCGGTAGCATCCGCGCCGTCGCGCCGCATCAGCTTGAGGCGCTCCTCGATGACGTCGAAGGCGAGCTCGACGCTCTGCACGGCGCGCGCGGTCTGCTCGGCCAGCACCGCGCCCAGGTTGGTCATCTGGTGCTCGGCGTCGCGCAGCGCGGTGCTCCGGAGATAGACCATCAGGACCGCCGCCATGCCGACCAGCATGACGATGACGAGCGCGCTGAACATCAGCAGCAGGCCGCGCGAGCTCGGCCGGCGCACCCGGCTGGGCATCGCATCGCGCGAGGCGGCAGTTGGCGGCAAGGCGGCGATGGCGGCCTCGGTCATGGCGTCATGCCGCGCGGCGGCACCCGACGCCCCGGCCCCGCCTCGACACTGTCGATCCTCGACCGCGTCATACCTCTCCCCGTCAGGCCCGCCGGCGTGGCGGACGCGACCCGAGGTCGGCCGGGGGTGTCATGGCGCGCCCGCGGCGTGGCCGCCGGACGCGGATCCCCCAGATTTTGCCTGACCCCAGTCCCATGAATTTTAAGTGGTCGTGGTTAAAATAACTAGATTCTTGCGATCCGCCGGGTTTGGACGCTGACGCGCCGCGCCGACTGCGCGATGATGCCGCCGCCAGTGCTAACGATGGGTTGATGCTGTGACCGCTGTCCTACGCCGGGCCGGCCTGGCCGGGCTCGCCGCGCTGGCTGTCTTGGCGACACCGGCGCGCGCGGCCGACGAGGCCTACCCGAGCCGGCCGGTGCGCGTCGTCGTGCCCTACGCCGCCGGCGGCGTGGTCGACACCAGCGCCCGGCTGGTCCAGCAGGGCCTGCAGCAGGCGCTCGGCCAACCGGTCGTGATCGACAACCGCAGCGGCGCCAACGGCGTGATCGGCGCCACCCTGGTCGCCAAGGCGCCGGCCGACGGCTACACGCTGCTGCTCGACCTCGAGGCCCACGCCGTGACGCCGGCGATCAACGCCAAGCTGCCGTACGACACCGCGCGCGATTTCGCGCCGGTCGGGCTGCTCGCCACGGTCAGCCGGCTGTTCGTGATCAACGACCGCTTGGCCGTGCGCACGCTGGGCGAGTTCGTGGCGCTCGCCAAGGCCCAGCCCGGCCAGCTCAACTACGCCAGCCCGGCGACGCCGGTGCGCCTCGCCATGGAGCTGTTCAAGTCGATGGCCGGCATCGAGCTCGCCTACGTCGCCTATCGCGGCGGCGCGCCGGCCATGCAGGCGATGCTGGCCGGCGAGACCCAAATCACCCTGGTGCCGCTGACCCCGGTGCTGGGGCCTATCCAGAGTGGCCAGCTGCGCGCGCTTGCAGTTGCCAGCGCGCGGCGCACGGCGCGGCTGCCCGACGTGCCGACGGTCGCCGAGGCCGGTTATGCCGCGTTCGAGGCGCCGTCGTGGATCGGCCTGCTGGCGCCCGCCGGCACGCCGCGCCCGATCATCGATCGGCTCTACGCCGACCTCGCGGCGGTGCTGCGCACGCCCGACGTGGCGCGCCATTTCGACGAGCTCGGCATGGACGTCGCGGCGCTGCCGCCCGACGACTTCGGCCGCCTGATCGCGCGCGACATCGCCACGTGGACCGCGGTCGCGCGCGCGCACAACATCGTCGAGGAATGACGACGCGCGCGCTTGACCGTCCGGACGAGCGCGTGTTTCGCGCCATCGGCCAGCCGCTGCGCCGCAAGGAGGACGGCCGGCTGCTGACCGGCCAGGGCCGCTTCAGCGACGACGCCACGATGCCCGGCCAGGCCTACGCCGCGCTGGTGCGCAGCACTCTGCCGCATGCGCGGCTCGGCGCCATCGCGACGCGGCGCGCCCGCGCCATGCCCGGCGTGCTCGGCGTGTTCACCGGCGCCGACGCCCAAGCCGACGGTTTGGGCCCGCTGCCGCACACGCCGGTGCCGCAGACCAAGTACGACCTCACGCTGACCGCGCCCGGCGGCGGCGCCATCTTCATCGGGCCGCATCTGCTGCTGCCGGTCGACAAGGTGCGCCACGTCGGCGAAGCCGTCGCGATGGTCGTCGCCGAGACCGCGGATCAAGCGCTCGACGCCGCCGAGGCGGTCGAGGTCGCCTACGCGCCGCTGCCCTGGGTGCTCGACGCGGCGGCGGCGCTGGCACACGGCGCGCCCGCGGTGTGGGACGCGGTGCCGAACAACCTGCTGGTCGACACCGAGTTCGGCGACGAAGCGGCGACCACGCGCGCCTTCGCCGCCGCCGCGCACATGATCGATTTCGAGTACCACATCGGCCGCGTCACCGCGGTCGCGCTCGAGCCGCGCGCGGCGCTGGCGCACCACGATGCCGGCACCGGGCGCTACACGCTGCACGCCGGCAGCGGCGGCGCGGTGCGCCAGAAGCGCGAGCTCGCGGGCGCGCTCGGTATCCAACCCGAGCAGCTGCGCGTGCTGTCGCACGACGTCGGCGGCAATTTCGGCTCGAAGAACCGGCCGTACGTCGAGTACGGCCTGGTGCTGTGGGCGGCGCGCCAGGTCGGCCGGCCGGTCAAGTTCACGGCGAGCCGCGCCGAGGCGTTCCTCAGCGACTATCAGGGCCGCGACCTGGTGACGACGCTGCAGCTCGCGCTCGACGCCGCCGGGCGGTTCCTCGCCTTGCGCGCGCACAACATCAGCAATGTCGGGGCGCGCTGCGTGTCGCTGTCGCCGCTCGGCAAGGGCGAGGCCCTGATCACCGGCGCCTACGACATCCCGGCCGCCCATCTGCGCGCCCAGGCGGTGTTCACCAACACGATGTCGACCCAGGCCTATCGCAGCTCGGGCCGGCCCGAGGTCACCTTCGCGATCGAGCGCCTGATCGATCGCGCGGCGGCCGCGCTCGGCGTCGATCCGCTGGCGCTGCGCCGGCGCAACCTGGTGCGCGCCGACGCCATGCCGTACACGAATGCGGTGGGTGCGCGCTACGACAGCGGCGACTACGAAGCCAACATGAACCGCGCCATGCGGCTGGCCGACTGGGACGGTTATGCGGCGCGCCGGCGCGCCGCGGCAGCGCGTGGCATGCGCCTCGGCCGCAGCCTGGCGAACTACGTCGAGTCCTCGATCGGCGCGCCGCGCGAGCGCGTCGAGATCACGGTCACGGCCGAGGATCGCGTCGATCTCGTGGTCGGCACGCAGCCGAGCGGCCAGGGCCACGAGACCAGCTTCGCCCAGGTCGCCGCCGATCTCCTGTGGGTGCCGGTCGAGGCGATCAACGTCATCACCGGCGACACCGACGTCGTCTCGGTCGGCGGCGGCTCGCATTCCGGGCGCTCGCTGCGCCACGCCGCCACGGTGATGGCCAAGGCAGCGCCGGAGCTGATCGCGCGTGGCAAGCGGATCGCCGCGTCGGTGTTCGACGCACCGGTCGATCAGATCGGCTTCGTCGACGGCCGATTCAGCGCGCCGCACAGCAACCGCAGCTTCAGCGTCCTCGAGCTCGCCAAGGAGGCGGCGCGCCGCGCCCTGCCGGCCGAGCTCGCGAGCGGCCTCGCGGTCGCCGCCGAGAACGAGATGCACGACCCGGTCTATCCCAACGGCTGCGCGGTCTCAGAGGTCGAGGTCGATCCCGAGACCGGCGCGGTCGCGCTGACGCGCTACGCCGCGGTCGACGACGTCGGCCGCTGCATCAATCCCCTGATCGTGCACGGCCAGACCCACGGCGCGATCGCCCAAGGCGTGGGTCAGGCGCTGTCCGAGCTGTGCGCGCTCGATCGCGGCTCGGGCCAACCGCTCGCCGGCTCGCTGCTCGACTACGCGCTGCCGCGCGCCGACACCCTGCCGGCGCTCGACACCGAGATCGTCGAGGTGCTGTCGCCGACCAACCCGCTCGGCATCAAGGCCGGCGGCGAGGGCGGCACGACGCCGGCGCTCGCCGCGGTGATCGGCGCGATCGTCGACGCGCTCGCCGATCTCGGGGTGCGCGACCTCGCGATGCCCGCGACCCCGCTGGCGGTCTGGCAGGCGATCCAGGCGGCGCGCCGGCGTTGAGCCCGCCAGCATGGAGTTATCCACAAAAACCAGGGGTTGAACTTCCGAAACCGACCCCGCCGATACGGTTAATTTTGGGTTTATATTCGGCTATAATTCCTATAAAGTTTTTGGTAATCCTGGGTCGGGCATAGGCAGGGAGGCATAAATCATGCGGATGATTCTGGGCGCGGCGATTGTACTGG
>JACQAI010000615.1 GCA_016195115.1 Pseudomonadota bacterium | reverse complement strand
GCCGTGCGGCTTGAGCTGGGCGTGGAACTGGCGGCTGACGAGGTGGCTGGCGCGCGCCAGGAGATAGGCGAGATAATCGTCGATGAAGCGTCGGGGCGCTTCGTCGGCGGCGTCAGACGCGCCCGTGGAGTGCTTTGCCGCCAACGTATGACTTTTCATAATTTTATGTTACTTTGAATCATACCCGTAACAATTGAAGACGCTGTTAACGGCTTGGTGGGGCCGCGAAAAGTGGGCTGCTGATGGGCACGGAACGGGTCGAGGCAAAGTGGATCGACGCCTTCGCGGCGACCTTCGCGCTGTGCGCGGTCAAGCCGGGCGACATCGTCGCGATCCTGTCCGAGACCCAGTCGCGCGGGCTCAATGTGCGCCTCGCCGAGTTGGCGCTGGCCCGGCTCGGCACGCGGCTGTTTCACGTCGTCGTGCCGACGCCGCCGCAGCGCGCGCCGGTGCCGGTCCGCTCGACCGGCGCGTCCGACGCGGTCCAGGGGCTGGCCCCGGTGGTTCAGGCCCTGGCGCAGTCGAGCCTGGTCGTCGACCTGACGGTCGAGGGCCTGCTGCACGCCCGCGAGCTGCCCGAGATCCTCCAGGGCGGCGCGCGTCTCTTGATGATCTCCAACGAGCATCCCGACGCGCTCGAGCGCCTGGTGCCCGAGCCGGCGCTGGCGCCCAAGGTCAAAGCCGGGCTCAAGCGCCTGAAGGCGGCGGCCGAGCTGCGCGTGACGTCGGCCGCCGGCACCGACCTTGCCGTCGACGTGCGCGACGCGCCGCTCGGCGGCGTGTGGGGCTGGTGCGACCGGCCGGGCCAGGTCGCCCATTGGCCGGGCGGTCTGTGCCTGTGCTTTCCGCGCGCCCACACGGTCAAGGGCCGGCTGGTGCTCGCGCCGGGCGACGCCAACCTGACCTTCAAGCGCTACATCGAGACGCCGGTCGCCCTCGACATCGAGGACGATCACGTCGTCGCGGTCGGCGGGGTCGGCGTCGATGCCGTGTTGATGCGCGATTACTTCGCCGCCTGGGGCGACCGCGCGGCCTACGCCGCCAGCCATGTCGGCTGGGGCATGAACCCGCGCGCCCGCTGGGAGGCGCTGGCGATGTACGACAAGGCCGACACCAACGGCACCGAGCTGCGCGCGGTCGCGGGCAGCTTCCTCTACTCGACCGGCGCCAACGAGGCCGCGGGCCGCTTCACCTTAGGCCACTTCGATCTGCCGATGCGCGGCTGCACCGTCACGCTCGACGGCGCCGCGGTGGTCGAGGCCGGCCGCGTGGTCGGCGAGCTCGCGTGACATGACGATGGACACGCTGGTGCGCGGCGACGACGACAAGACGCAGCGCCTGGTCGCGCTCGCCGCCACGCTGGGCGCGCAGAACTTCGCGCCGCGCGCCGCGCGCTACGACCGTGAGGCGAGCTTCCCGACGGAGAACTATCGCGACCTGCGCGACGCCGGCTTCCTCGGCCTGTGCGTGCCCGAGCGCCATGGCGGGCTGGGCGCCGACTACCGCACCTACTGCCTGGTCGCGGCCGAGCTCGGGCGCCACTGCGGCGCCACCGCGCTGACCTTCAACATGCACGTCTGCACCGCGCTGTGGACCGGCGCGCTGGCCGACGACCTCAAGATGACGGCCGCCCAGCGTGCCAGCCACGAGACCCGCCGCGCCGCGCACTTCCGCCGCATGGTCGAGGACGGCGCGATCTTCAGCCAGCCGTTCTCCGAAGGCGGCGCCGCGGCCGCCGGCAAGGCGCCGTTCGGCACCATCGCGACCAAGGTCGACGGCGGCTACCGGATCAACGGCAAGAAGATTTTTGCCTCCTTGGCCGGGTCGGCCGACTACTACGGCGTATTGTGCACCGAGGACAAGCCGACCTTGCGCCAGACCGACACCCTCTATCTCGCGGTGCCGGCGACCGCCGCCGGCGTCGCGGTGGTCGGCGACTGGGATCCCCTCGGCATGCGCGGCACGGTGTCGCGCAACCTCGTGTTCACCGACGTGTTCGTGCCCGACGACGCCGAGCTGATGCCGCGCGGCGTCTATTTCCAGGCCGCGATGCGCTGGCCGCACATGTTCCTGACCTTGGCGCCGACCTACATGGGCCTCGCCCAGGCGGCCTACGACTTCACCGTCCGCTATCTGCGCGGCGAGCAGCCCGGCACGCCGCCGGTCAAGCGGCGCATGTATCCGACCAAGCAGATCGCGGTCGCCGAGATGCACGTCAAGCTCGAGCAGACGCGCGCGCTGTTCGAGCGGGTGATCGGCGAGGCGCGGGTCGACCCCGACAAGGCCGCGCGCCTGCGCGCCTACGCCGCGCAATACACCATCATGGAGAACGCCAACGAGATCGCGCGTCTGGCGCTGCGTACCTGCGGCGGCCAGGCGATGCTGAAGAGCTTGGCGCTCGAGCGCATCTATCGCGACAGCCGCTGCGGCTCCCTGATGTTGCCGTGGACCGCGGAGCTGTGCCTCGACCGTCTCGGGCGCGAGGCGCTCTACGAGGCCGGCGAAACCGACGACTCATGACCCTCGTGAGCTGGCTCGACGGCCGCGCCGACCTGACACCCGATCATATGGCGGTCGTCTGCGACGACGTCCGGCTCTCCTACCGCGCGCTGGCGCGCCAGGTTCACGCCGCGGCCCACCATCTCAAACACGCGCTCGGCGTCGGCCGCGGCGACCGGGTGGCGCTGCTGGCGATGAATCGCCCCGAGTACCTGGTGCTCCTGTTCGCCTGCGCGCGGCTGGGCGCGATCCTGACGCCGCTCAACTGGCGGCTGGCGCCGCCCGAGCACCGCGTCATCCTCGCGGACGCCGAGCCGCGCGTCCTGATCCTCGAGCCCGAATTTGCCGAGACGGCGGCGCTGGCCGCGGCCGCGCTGCCCGATTGTCGCCAGGTCCGCTTGCCGCTCGCGCTCGGCGACGCCGTTGCGATGCCGCATGATCCCGCGGTCGGCGACGACACGCGCCTGTTGATCGTTTACACCTCGGGCACCACCGGCCAGCCCAAGGGCGCGGTGCTGACCCACGGCGCGCTGACGTGGAACGCGGTCAACGCGATCGCGGCGCACGACCTGACCGGGGCCGACCGCGTGCTCACCACCATTCCGATGTTCCACGTCGGCGGTCTCAACATGCAGACCGTGCCGGCCCTCCGCGTTGGCGCGACGGTGTATCTGCATCGCCGCTTCGATCCGGCCGCGACCTTGGCGGCGATCCGCGATCATCGCATCACCCTAACGGTGCTGGTGCCGGCCCAGCTCGCTACCCTGGTCGATCACCCCGACTGGCCTGCCGCCGATCTCACGAGCCTGCGGCTGGTCACCACTGGCTCGTCGGTCGTGCCGCCGAGCCTGATCGAGCCGTGGCACGCGCGCGGCGTCACGGTGATCAACATCTACGGCGCAACCGAGACGGCGCCCATCGCAACCGCGCTCGCCCCGAGCGAGGCCCGTCGCAAGATCGGCTCGTGCGGCAAGGCCGCGCTGCACTGCGCGGTCCGCGTGGTCGACGACGCCGGTCGCGACGTCGCCGCGGGTGTGCGCGGCGAGGTCCTGGTGCGCGGCCCCAACCTGCTGCTCGAGTACTGGCGCCGACCCGAAGCGACCCGTGAGGCGCTGGTCGATGGCTGGTTCCGCTCGGGCGACGTCGGCCATGTCGACGACGACGGCTTCCTCTATATCGACGACCGCAAGAAGGACGTGATCATCTCCGGCGGCGAGAACGTCTATCCGGCCGAGATCGAGGCGGTGCTCGCCGAGCTGCCCGAGATCGCCGAGGCCGCGGTGGTGCCGCGGCCGCACCCGAAATGGGGCGAGGTCCCGGTCGCGGTGGTGGTGCGCCGCGCCGACGCCGCGCTGACCGCCGCGCGCGTGCTCCAGGCGTTCGACGGCCGCATCGCGCGCTTCAAGCATCCGCACGCGGTGGTGTTCGTCGAGCGGCTGCCGCGCACCGCCATGGGCAAGGTCCAGAAGTTCAAGCTGCGTAAGCTGATCGACACCTCCCTCTCCCCTCCGGGGAGAGGGTCGGGGTGAGGGGGCAGCTGGGGTTCGGATAGCGCCGCAGAGTTTGCTTGCTCGGGCGTCCCCCTCACCCTAACCCTCTCCCCGGAGGGGAGAGGGAAGTGGCGGAATTCCTGCAGTTCACCTTCTCGGGGGTCACGGTCGGCGCGATCTACGCCCTGGTCGCGCTCGGTTTCGCGATTATCTACAACGCCAGCCAGATCATCAATTTCGCCCAGGGCGAGTTCGTCATGCTCGGCGGCATGGCGACCGTCGTGCTCGCCGCCGCCGGGTTGCCGCTGCCGGTGGCGATCGTCGGCGCGGTGGCGATCGCGGTCGCGGTCGGGCTGCTGCTCGAGCGCGGCGCTGTCGAGCCGGCGCGCCACGCCTCGGTCGTCACCCTGATCATCATCACGATCGGCGCGTCGATCTTCCTGCGCGGCGTCGCCCAGGTGCTGTTCGGCAAGGATTTCCACCGCCTGCCGGCGTTCTCGGGCGACGCCCCGATCGTGGTCGGCGGCGCCATGCTGCTGCCCCAGACCCTGTGGGTGCTCGGCGTCACGGCGTTGGTCGTGGTGCTGCTCCACGGCTTCTTCACCCGCACCTTGTTCGGCAAGGCGATGCTGGCGACCGCGCACAATCCGTTGGCCGCGGCGCTGGTCGGCATCGACACGCGGCGCATGCTCGCCGTCAGCTTCGGGCTGGCCGCCGGCCTGGGCGCGATCGCCGGTATCCTGATCGCGCCGATCACCCTGACCGCCTACGACGTCGGCATCATGCTCGGGCTCAAGGGCTTCGCGGCGGCGATCCTGGGCGGGCTCGGCAGCTTCCCGGGCGCGATCGTCGGCGGGCTGCTGCTCGGCCTCGCCGAGGCGTTGACCGCCGGCTACGTGTCGTCGGCCTACAAGGACGCCATCGCGTTCGTCGCCATCCTGGCCGTGCTGTTCGTCCGGCCGAGCGGCCTCCTCAGCCTCGGCCGTTCGGAGCGCGTGTGAGCCTCACGCGCCCGCACACCCGCGGCCTGCTCGCGCTCGGCGCGATCGCGGTGATCCTGCCGCTGCTGCTGCCCAACCCGTTCTATGTCGACGTCGCGACCAAGATCTGGCTCAACGCCATCGTCTGCGTCGGTCTCAACCTGCTGGTCGGCTATGCCGGCCAGATCAGCCTCGGCCATGCCGGCTTCTACGCGCTCGGCGCCTATGCCTCGGCGGTGCTGACCGGCGTCTATGGTTGGCCCGGGTTGGGCGCGCTCGCGGCCGGCGCCGCCGGCGTCGGGCTGATCGCGTTCGGCGTCGCGCGGCCGATCCTCAAGCTCAAGGGCCACTATCTCGCGATGGCGACCCTGGGCCTCGGCATCATCATCGCGATCGTGCTCAACCGCGAGATCGGGCTGACCGGCGGGCCCGACGGCCGGGCGGTGCCGCCGCTGACCGTGTTCGGCGTGCGGCTGGTCGGCGGCGCGCTGTGGTACTGGATCGCCGCCGGCGCGATGCTGCTCGCGGTCGCGCTCGCCCTCAACCTGATCGACTCGCCGCCCGGCCGCGCGCTGCGCGCGCTCCACGGCTCGGAGGTCGCGGCCGAGGCCATCGGGATCGACGCGACGCGCGCCAAAGTCGCGGTGTTCGTGCTGTCCGCCGTGTTCGCCAGCGTCGCGGGCAGCCTCTATGCCCACGCCGACCGCTTCGTGACGCCGGCGGAGGCCGGCTTCCTGCGCTCGGTCGAGTTCGTCACCATGATCGTGCTCGGCGGGCTCGCCTCGACCTACGGCGCGGTGCTCGGCGCCGCGCTCCTGACCGTGCTGCCGCAGCTGCTCGCCGGCCTGGCCGACTACGAGCACATCCTCTACGGCGCGATCTTGATGGGCGTGATGATCTTCCTGCCGCACGGCGTCGTGCCAAGTCTCGCGGCGCGCTGGGGCCGGCGGCAGACGTGAGCCTGCTCGAGCTCGCCGGCCTGACCAAGCGCTTCGGCGGCGTCACCGCGGTCGACGGCCTCGACGTCGCCATCGAGGCCGGCCGCATCCATTCGATCATCGGCCCCAACGGCGCCGGCAAGACCACGATCCTCAATCTGATC
The DNA here is from genome assembly GCA_016195115.1 of Pseudomonadota bacterium. Classification (GTDB taxonomy): domain Bacteria; phylum Pseudomonadota; class Alphaproteobacteria; order Elsterales; family Elsteraceae; genus JACQAI01. Next base: position 6,566 of record JACQAI010000615.1, on the reverse strand, counting down.
ACCGGCGTCGAGCGACCCGATCGCGGGCAGGTTCTGCTCGACGGCGCGGACGTGACCGGCCTGCGCAGTTTCGAGCGCGCCCGGCGCGGCGTCGCGCGCACCTTCCAGAACCTGCAGGTGTTCCTCAACATGAGCGCGCTCGAGAACGTCATGGCCGGCTGCGACCGCCTGAGCCCGGTCGGTCTGCTCGCGGCATTGGCGCGCCTGCCCAGGGTGCGGCGCGCCAACCGCGCGGCGACGGCGCGCGCGCTCGAGTTGATCGACTTCGTCGGGCTCGCCGAATGGCGCGACGCGGCGGCCGCCGAGCTGCCCTATGGCGCGCTCAAGCGCCTCGAGATCGCGCGCGCGCTCGCGACCGGACCGACGCTGCTGCTGCTCGACGAGCCGGCGGCGGGCTTGAACGCGCGCGAGACCGCGGCGATCCGCGATTTGATCCAGGCGCTGGCGCGCACCGGCATCACGGTGGTGCTGGTCGAGCACGACATGCGCCTGGTGATGGGCGTGTCCGATCACATCCTGGTGGTCGATCAGGGGCGCCGCCTGATGGTCGGCACCGCGGCCGAGGTGCGCGCCGATCCGCGCGTCATCCAGGCCTATCTCGGCACCGCCGGGGCGGGGGTGACCGGTGCTGCTTGAGCTCGACAACGTCGCCGGCCGATACGGCCGCAACGCGGTGCTGCATGGCGTCTCGGCCGCGGTCGGCGCCGGCGAGCTGGTCGCGCTGGTCGGCAGCAACGGCGCCGGCAAGACGACCTTGCTGCGGGTGATCTCGGGCGTCGGTCCGGCCAGCACCGGGCGCATCCGCTTCGCCGGCCACGATATCGCGCGCCTGGCGCCCGACCGGCGCGTGCGCCTCGGCATCGCCCAGGTGCCCGAGGGTCGTCAGGTGTTCGCACCCCAGAGCGTCGACGACAACCTCCGCCTCGGCGGCTTCACGCGGCCGCGCCGCGCGCTGGGGCCCGAGCTCGAGCGCATCTACGCGCTGCTGCCGGCGCTCGCGGCGCGCCGCCGTCAGCTCGCCGGGACGTTGTCGGGCGGCGAGCAGCAGATGCTGGCGATCGGCCGCGCTTTGATGGCGGCGCCCAAGCTCTTGTTGCTCGACGAGCCCAGCCTCGGCCTGGCGCCGCTGGTGGTCGCGGCGGTGTTCCGTCTGATCGCCGACTTGAAGCGTGCCGGCACGACCATCCTGCTGGTCGAGCAGAACGCCCAGGCCGCGCTCGCCATCGCCGACCGCGGCTACGTCATCGAGACCGGCCGCCTGGTGCTCGAGGACACCGGCACCGCCCTGCTCGCCAATCCGCGCGTCAGAGAGGCGTATCTTGGCGTGTAGTCATTCCGGCAGCGGAATGAATTCGGCGTCGTCGCCCGGGATCTTGGGAAAGCGTCCGGCTTTCCAGTCGACCTTGGCTTGCTCGATCCGTTGCTGCGAGCTGGAGACAAAATTCCACCAGATGTGCCGGGGGCCATCGAGCGGCGCGCCGCCGAGCAGCATGAGGCGGGCCGGCGAGAAGCCCGTGATCGTCGGCGCGGCGCCGGGCTTGAGGACCAGCAGCTGGCCGGCCTCGTAGGTTTCGCCGTCGAGCGCGATCACGCCATCGACCGGATAGAGTGCGCGCTCCTCGTAGGTGGCGGGAATCTCGAGCGACGCGCCGGCGTCGAGCGCGACGTCGGCGTAGAGCGTCTCGGAGAGGGTCTGCAGCGGTGCGCGTGCGCCGTAGAGCGCGCCGGCGATCAGGCGCACGCGGGTGCCGTCACGCTCGATCCGCGGCAGCGTGGCGCCGGCGTGATGCGCGAAGGCCGGCGCGGTCTCCTCGTGCGCCTGGGGCAGCGCGACCCACGACTGGATGCCGGCCAGCCGCGAGCCGGCCCGACGCAGCTCGGGTCCGGTGCGCTCGGAATGCGCGATGCCGCGGCCCGCGGTCATCCAGTTGACGTCGCCCGGACGGATCACCTGGACGGTGCCGATGCTGTCGCGATGGACCTGCTCGCCTTCGAACAGATAGGTCACGGTGGCGAGCCCGATATGGGGATGCGGCCGCACGTCGAGGCCGCGGCCGGGCGCGAACTCGGCCGGGCCCATCTGGTCGAGGAACACGAACGGCCCGACCATGCGGCGGCGTGCCGACGGCAGCACGCGCCGCACCGAAAAACCGCCGATGTCGCGCGCCCGCGGCACGATGATGGCGTCGAGCGCGCCGTTAGGTGCGACCGCGCGTGCCGCCGCCTCGTCGGCCGGATGCCAGCTCATCACCGCCTCGCCGCCAGGCAACCAACGCCTGGCGCCGCATCTTGGCGCAGATGCGGGGGCGCCGCTACATGCCGACGCGCGGCGCCGCCGGAGCCATGCCGTCCTCGACTCGGCGCACGCCGGGCACGCGCTCGGCAGCGATCCGCAACGCGGTGCGCTCGGCGTCCGACAGCACGGTGCCGGTCAGATGGACAACGCCGTCGCGGACCTCGATATGGGCGCCGGCCGAGCGCGCCCATTTCTGGCCGCGCAGCTCGGCGGTGAGCCGGGCCAGGATGGTCGCATCGTCGGCGTCGCCGCCGCCGTCGGTCGGCGCCTCGGCAGCGACCAGGGCGCGCAACAAGTCGGCCCGGCTGACGATGCCGACTACCCGGCCGTCGCGCGTCACCGGCACGCGCTTGATGTTGTGGTCCTCGAACAGGTCGGCGATGGCGCCGAGCGGCGTGTCCTCCGACACCGTGACGACGTCCCGGCTCATGACGTCGGCGGCCAGGCGGGCATGCGACTTGGCATACTCCGCCGCCAGGTGCCAGCCCGCGGTCATCAATGCGTGCCAGCCCTGGCGCCGGCGCACGGTGTCGGTCTCGACCCGGCGGAGCAGATCGCCCTCGCTGACGATGCCGATCAGCTTGCCGCCGGCATCGACCACCGGGACCGCGCTGATGCGCTTGTCGAGCAGCAGCCTGGCAACGTCACTGACCGAGCGATTGGGCTCGACGGTAATGACGTCGCGCGTCATCACATCCGCGGCCTGCATGGTTCCTCCCTCGCTTCTCCTGCGTCCCCGTTCACCCCGCCGTTTCCCGGCTGTGGGCGTCTCTGTGTTTTAAGGCAAATTGTAAAAGAATCGATATACAAGCACGTCCCGGGGCGCGTCATGAGGTCGCGCGGCCGGTCCGTGCCTCGCGCGCGCTACGGGTCCGTCGAATTGCCGAATCGTCGGCGCCTGCGCTAGCCTGCGCCCAGACACCCAGGATTTGGCATGGCGCTCGATCAACCGGCCCGCAGCTTCCCGCACACGCGCCATTCGGCCTGCCCGCACGACTGCCCGTCGACTTGCGCGCTCGAGGTCGAGGTGCTGGCGCGCGACCGCATCGGCGCGGTGCGCGGTGCGGCCGACAACGACTACACCGCCGGCGTGATCTGCGCCAAGGTTGCGCGCTACGCCGAGCGCGTGCACCATCCCGACCGCGTGGTGCACCCGCTGCTGCGCGTCGGGCCCAAGGGCTCGGGCCAGTTCAAGCGCAACGCCTGGGACGAGGCGCTCGATCGCGTCGCCGGCGTGTTCACCGACGTCGCGGCGCGCCACGGCAGCCAAGCGGTGTGGCCCTATTACTACGCCGGCACGATGGGCCTGCTGCAGCGCGACGGCATCAACCGGTTGCGCCACGTCATGCGCTATTCGCGCCAGAAGAAGACGATCTGCACGGCCTCAGCCGAGGCCGGTTGGATGGCCGGGGTCGGCCGCTTCGTTGGACCCGACCCGCGCGAGATGGCCAAGTCCGACCTGATCATCAGCTGGGGTGGCAACCCGGTCGCCACCCAGGTCAACGTCATGGCCCACGTGACGCGGGCGCGCAAGGAGCGCGGTGCCAAGCTGGTCGTGATCGATCCCTACCGCACCGGGACCGCTGCGGTCGCCGATCTGCATCTGGCGCTGCGGCCAGGCACCGACGGCGCGCTCGCCTGCGCGGTGATGCACGTCGCGTTTCGCGACGGTTTTGCCGATCGCGCGTACATGGAAAAGTACGCTGACTGTCCCGACGCGCTCGAGGCGCACCTCAAGCCACGCGATCCGGCGTGGGCGGCGGCGATCACCGGGCTCTCGGTCGTGGCGATCGAGGATTTCGCCAAGCTCTATTGCGCCACCGAGCGCGCCTACATCCGTTTTGGTTACGGCTTCACGCGCTCGCGCAACGGCCCGGCCAACCTGCACGCCGCGACCTGTCTGCCGACCGTCACCGGCAAGTGGCGCCACGAGGGCGCCGGCGCGCTGTGGAGCTATCGCGACTACAAGTGGAACAAGACCCTGATCGAGGGTCTCGACGCGCTCGATCCCAAGACGCGGATCATGGACATGAGCCGGATCGGCGCGGTGCTGACCGGCGACCGCAGCGAGCTCGGCGACGGCCCGCCGGTCCACGCCATGCTGATGCAGAACACCAATCCGGCGCTGGTCTGCCCGGACACCAACAAGGTGCGGCGCGGCTTGATGCGCGACGATCTCTTCTTGTGCGTGCACGAGCAGTTCATGACCGACACCGCGCGGCTCGCCGACGTCGTGCTGCCGGCGACCCAGTTCCTCGAGCACGATGATCTCTACCAGGCCGGTGGCCACGGCTACATCCAGATCGGCGCCAAGCTCATCGAGCCGCCGGGCGAATGCCGCCCCAACCACGCGGTGATCCAGAGCCTGGCGCAACGGCTCGGCGCGCGCCATCGCGGTTTCGAGATGAGCGCGCTCGAGATCGTCGACTGGACGCTCACGGCCTCGGGCCGGCCCGACCTCGAGACCGTGCTGGCCAAGCGTTGGGTGGATGCCTATCCGCCGTTCGCCGAGGCGCATTTCGTCGATGGCTTCGGCCACGCCGATAAGCGTTTCCACTTCGCGCCCGACTGGAGCCGGGCTGGGCAACTCGGGCATGCGCGCGATCACGCCGCCATGCCCAAGCTGCCCGACCACATGCCGGCGATCGACGCCGTCACGGCGGAACGGCCGTTCCGGATGGTCACTGCGCCGGCACGCCAGTTCCTCAACGCGACCTTCTCCGAGACGCCGACGTCGCGGCAGCGCGAAGTCCGGCCGACGGTGCAGATCCATCCGGACGACGCGGCGCGCTTCGGCATTGCCGAGGGCGCCAAGGTGCGGCTCGGCAACGCGCGCGGCGAGGTCGTGGTGCACGCCAAGCTGTTCGACGGCCTGCAGCCCGGCGTGATCGTGGTCGAGAGCGTGTGGCCGAACGACGCGTTCGAGGGCGGCATCGGCATCAACGCGCTGACCAGCGACGACCCGGCGCTGCCCGACGGCGGCGCGGTGTTCCACGACACCGCGGTGTGGCTGCGCGCCGAGCGCGCGCGGATGCCCGAGGCCGCGGAGTAAGCCGACGCGACAATTTGCGGATCTGCGGAGGGCGCAGGGCAGCCCCGCGCGTCGGGGCGGCGTTTGGCTCTTCCGCGCCTCAACGCGCCACCCGACAATGCGCCGAGGAGGAAACGCCGTGACCACGAGCGCCCCGTCGTCGAGCGCCGACTCCGGAATCGAGTCCGGCTACGCCTGGCTGCGGCTCGGCGTCGCGGTGCTGGTCAGCACGATCGGCGGCGTCGGCCTGTGGTCGGTGGTCGTGACGTTGCCGACCATGCAGGCCGAGTTCGGCGTCGCGCGCGGCGACGCTTCGCTGCCCTACACCGCAACCATGGTCGCGATCATGATCGGCGGCGTGCCGATGGGGCGGCTGGCCGACCGCGTCGGCGTCGTCATCCCCGTGCTCGTTGGCGGCGCGGCGCTCGGCGTCGGTTACGTGCTCTCGGCATTCACCGACGGCTTGGCGCAGTTCACCCTGGTCCAGGCGCTGTTGATCGGTCTGCTCGGCAGCTCGGCGACCTTGGGCCCGCTGATCGCCGACGTGTCGCACTGGTTCGAGCGCCGGCGCGGCATCGCGGTCGCCGTGGTCGCGAGCGGCAACTACTTCGCCGGCGCGCTGTGGCCGCCGATCGTGCAGCACTTCGTCGAGACGGTCGGCTGGCGCCAGACCCACATCGGCATCGGACTGTTCTGCGTCGTCACCCTGGTGCCGCTCGCCTTGACCTTGCGCCGCCGCGCCCCGGCGCACGACGTGGCGCGCGCCGCTGCCGCCGCCGGCGCGGCGTCCGTCGGGCTCGGCATCTCGCCGCGGCTGCTGCAGAGCTTGCTGGCGATCGCCTCGGTGCTGTGCTGCCTCGCCATGGCGATGCCGCAGGTCCATCTGGTCGCCTACTGCGCCGGGCTCGGCTACGGCGCCGCGCGCGGCGCCGAGATGCTGTCCGTGATGCTCGCCTGCGGCGTGGTCAGTCGGTTGGCCTCGGGCTGGATCGCCGACCGCATCGGCGGCCTCGGCACCCTGCTGCTCGGCTCGGTGCTCCAGGGCCTGGCGCTGCTCCTTTATCTGCCGTTCGACGGCCTGGTCTCGCTCTACACGATCTCGGCGCTGTTCGGCCTGTCGCAGGGCGGCATCCTGCCGAGCTACGCCATCATCGTGCGCGACTACTTCCCGCCCAACGAGGCCGGTGCGCGGGTCGGCATCGTGGTCGCCACCAACCTGGCCGGCATGGCGCTCGGTGG
>JACQAI010000614.1 GCA_016195115.1 Pseudomonadota bacterium | reverse complement strand
GCACGGCCAGACCGGCGAGCGCGTGATCGAGATCGCGGTCAAGCGGTTCGAATACATCCCGCCCGAGATCACACTGAAGAAAGGCGAGCCGGTGCAGCTCGCGTTGAGCTCGCTCGACCGCCGCCACGGCTTCAAGCTGCCGGCGCTCGGCGTCCGCGCCGACGTCGAGCCCGATCAAACCGTCGTCGTCCGCGTCGTGCCCGACAACACCGGCAGGTTCGTGTTCGCCTGCGACATCTTCTGCGGCGACGATCACGAAGACATGCAAGGCATCATCACGGTCGTCGAATAGCCCATGCCCCTCTTCACGGGGAGCGGAGCAGCTACCTCCAGCACTCGATCAGCAGCGTGAACTTCTTGGCGCGATCGGCGATGTCGGCGGGCTTGAGCTCGCGGGTTGCCGTCGCGGTCTGATAGTCGATGCTGTTGGCGTCGAGGAAATTGCGCGCGATGCTCGCCTTGATGGCGAAATTGACGTTCTGCGGAATGTCGCCGGTGGCCGCCGCAGTCCTGAGCGCGTTCAGCTTCATGTTGATCACGCCGACGACGTTGCCGCCGGCATCGAGCAACGGACCGCCGCTGTTGCCGGGTTGGACCGGCGCGCTGATCTGCAGCATGCGCGAGTCGTTGGCGAGCCCGGCGAGTGCGCTGATACTGCCGGTGGTGAGATTGCCTTGCGGCGCGAGCATGCCGACCAGGGGAAAGCCGTAGACCACGACGCCGTCGCCAAGCCGCGGCGCGCCGTCGCGGAACGCCGCTGTCGGCTCGGCGAAGCGCACCGGCAGCTTGAGCAGCGCAAGATCGTTCTGGGCGTCGCGCGCGACGCTGGTCAGCGTGCCGAGGGGGTTCGCGCCGTGCCGCGCCCGCACCTCGGTGCATTCCGCGATCACGTGATTGTTGGTCAGCACGAAACCGCTCTGGCTGATCACGAAGCCGGTGCCGGAGCCGCGCGGACTGGGCTGTCCACCGGGTAGCCCAGCGGGAGGCCGCGCCGCGGCGACGTTCGCGGGCTGCGGCCTGGCGCTGTCTCCCGGTATCTCCGCCGGGACGTCGGCGCTGCCCGGCTTCCAGACGGCGGCCAAGTGCTGAACCCGCTCGAGCTCGGCGGGAGCGAGCTTCTTCGACGCCGCGTCGCGGCCGCGCACGACCCGGTCGCGCATGGTCGTCATGCTGGTCGGCAGGTTGGCGGCCCCGAGATTGAGCCAGAAATACGCCGCAGAGTCGTTCTGCGCGACGCCCTGGCCAGCGAGATACTGGAACCCGAGGTTGCTTTGCGCGACCGCGTTGCCCTGGTCGGCGGCAAGGCGATAGAGGCGCACGGCCTCGACCCGGTTGGCGGCGACGCCGCGCCCGCTCTCATACATGAACCCGAGATTGTTCTGGCCCGAGGAGTTCTTTTGATCGGCCGCCAGGCGGAACCACTTGACGGCTTCGGAAAAATCCTGCGGCACGCCCTGCCCGGTCTCGTAAAGCCGGCCGAGCGCGTTCTGGGCGCCGGCGTACCCCCGATCGGCGGCGATCCGATGCCATTTCGCGCCCTCGGCCGGATTCTTGGGTACCGCCACACCCTCGGTGTACATCACGCCGATATTGAAGGCGGCGATGCCACTGCCTTTGTCCGAGGCCGTGCGGAACCACTTCAACGCCTCCTGGGCGTTGGGCGGCTTGACGCCCAGGTAGGCGTTGCCGAGCTTCAGCTGCGCGTCGACGTTGCCGGTCTTGGCGGCGGCGAGCAGCTCGGTCGCGGTCAGGCTCGCGGGAGCACTCGGCGCCCCCGACGGCGCGGTGCCGTCGCCGCTCGGCGCGCCGCGGGTCACCTGCGGGGCACCCTCCGGGGCGTCGGCGGCAGCAGCGTCCGGAACGACGGCCCACCAGCACGCCCCGACCGCCAGCAGGGCGGCCAAGCTCAAGCTCGAGAAGTGCCGGTTGGGCATGGTCGGTTGGGTCCGCAGGCGACGCGTGTTCGACGCGGCCAAGGCGCGGTTGCAAATGCACCCGGGGCTTCGCCGCGACGGCTCAAATATTGTGCGAATTCGCCGAGCCGTGCAATCGCTACGCGCCTCGGGCGAGATGGCCGGGACCGAGCCGCGACGAGGCGCGCCCGGCGTTGATTGTGCGGCCCACCCGTTGCATAAACGCGCGACCAGGGGGGCGTCCGAGCATGGGCGGCAGGTGATCGACAACGCGCAGTTCCATCCGAAGGTCCGGCAGCTCCACGACTATTGGCTGAGCATCCACCCTGCTGGCGGGCTGCCCGGGCGCCAGCATTTCGATCCCCATCAGGTGCCGCGGCTGCTCTCGGGGCTGCGCCTGGTCGAGGTCCAGCCCGTGCCGTTCCGGCTGCGCTACCGCCTGATCGGCTCCAAGATCGACCACGTGATCGGCCGCAACTTCACCGGGCGCTGGGTCGACGAGGTGCATGCCGGCGATCCCAACTACCCGGCCCTGCTCGAGGACTACCGCTCGACCGTGGCGCAGCGCCAGCCGAGCTGGCGGCGCGGCCCGCCGCGGGTGCGTCACCACGACAAGTGCTCGATCCTCGAGGTCATCCGCCTGCCGCTGGCGAGCGACGGCCAGACCGTCAACATGGTGCTGTCGCTGACCTTGTTCTTCGATCACAAAGGCCAGGAGATCTGATGCCTCCTCGACGCGTCAGGGCGCGGAGCGCTCTTGGGCGGCGAGGAACTCGAGCAGGGTGCGATTAAACGCCGCGGTCACGGTGCGTGAGCAGGCGTGGCCGCCGCGCTCGAGCAGCACGTAGCGCGCGTTCGGAATCAGCCGGTGGATCTCGTCCGAGAAATAGGGCGGGGTCAGGATGTCGTCGGCGGCACACAGCACCAGGGTCGGCACGGCGATCCGCGGCAGCTCGGCGCGGCGGTCGAAATTGAGGATCGCGTCGAGCCGGCTGGCCTGCACCGCCGCGGAGCCGCGCGCCCGCGCCGCCGCTTCTTCCTCGGCCTCGATCTCGGCCGCATGCTGGTTGATCCACCAGCTGGGGTAGAGCAGCAGGCTGGTGTAGCGCGCGTAGTCGGCGCGCCGGCCGCGCGCGAGCAGCGCGCGGCGGACGGCGAAGACCTTGCGCCGATAGACGTCCGGCTTGCCGGTGCTGGAGTTGATCACCAGCGCGTCGACGCGCGCGGCATGGTCGAGCGCCATCGTCATGCCGATCGCACCGCCGGTCGAGTGGCCGACCACGGTGGCGCGGGCGACGCCCGCCGCATCCAGGACGGCCGCCGCGTCGGCGGCCATCTGTTCGATCGACGCCACCGGAACGCGGCTCGACCGTCCCGAGCCGCGCTGATCATGCACGATCACGGTGTAGCGCGCGGCGAGCGGCGCGAGCTGCGGCGTCCAGTAGGATGCCACGCCGCCCAGCCCGGCGATCAGCATTACGGCCGGACCGCTGCCATGGCGCTCCCAATGGATCCTGCAGCCGTCACGGCTGATGGTCGGCATCGCGGCGTCCCTCAGTCGAGCTTGATGCCGTTGGCCTTGACGACCGCGGCCCACTTCGCGGCGTCCGACTCGATCAGTGCGGCGAACGCGGCGGGCGCGAGCCCGAACGGCTCGGCGCCCTGGCTCGCCAAGCGCGCCTGGAAGTCGGCGTTCGCCAGTGCGCGGCCGATTTCGGCGCCGAGCCGCGCGACGATGGCCGCCGGCGTGGCCGCGGGCGCCAGCACGCCGAACCACGAGGTGACCTCGAACCCGGGTACGCCGGCCTCGGCGATGGTTGGGACATCGGGCAGGGTCAGGGCACGCCGCGGCGTCGCGACGCCGAGCGCGACCAGGCCGCCGGCCTGGATGTGCGGCAGCGACGACGGCAGGTTGTCGAACATCAGCGCGACCTGACCGGCGAGCAGGTCGTTGAGCGCCGGCGTCGCGCCACGATAGGGCACGTGCACCATCCGGACGCCGGTCGCGCTCTTGAACAGCTCGCCGGTGAGGTGCGGGATCGCGCCGCTGCCCGACGACGCGAAGGTCAGCCGGTCGGGCTGGTCCCTGGCGAGCGCGATCAGCTCGCGCACCGAGCGCGCCGGCAAGGCCTTGCTGACCACCAGGACGACCGGCACCTGGGCGAGCATGGCGACCGGCACGAAGTCGGCCGCAGGATCGTAGGCGAGCTTGGCGTACACGCTGGGCGCGATCGCCTGGGTCGCGGTTACGCCGAGCAGCAGCGTGTAGCCGTCGGGCGGCGCCTTGGCGACGGCGTCGGCGCCGATCGTGCCGCCGGCGCCGGCGCGGTTGTCGACCACGACCGCCTGGCCCCACGCATCGGTCAGACGCTGGCCGATCGCGCGCGCCAGGATGTCGGCGGTGCCGCCGGCCGGGAACGGCGCGACGATGCGGATCGGCTTCACGGGGTAGTCCTGGGCGGCGGCCGCCGCCGCGCCCAGCGCGCACGCGACGAGCACCACTCGGGCGAGCGATCGCGCCATCCCGTTTTTCCACCTTCCGCGCCGATGCGGGGCGATCTTGCCAGCCGGCATCCACCAGGTAAACGCGCCGGACCCAACTGCGGCGCTCGACCGCAGGGACCCCTTGGTTGGGAACTCGACGTTAGACTCTTCTATCCGGCCGGATCCCGCTCTACGAATAGACGGATGACGGACGCGATCGTGATCGTCGGGGCCGGCCATGCCGGGGGGCGCACCGCGGAGACGCTGCGCGCCGCCGGCGTGACCGCGCCGATCCAGTTGATTGGCGCGGAAAGCTATCCGCCCTATGAGCGGCCGCCGCTGTCCAAGGACCTGCTGACCGGCAAGATCGCGGTCGAAAAAACCTACATCCAGCCGGCGGCGTACTGGGCCGAGCACGACATCGCGCTGGTGCTCGACGCGCCCGCGGCGGCGCTCGACCGCGCTGCCAAGCAGGTCCGGCTCAGCGACGGCCGGGTGCTCGACTACGCCACCCTGGTGCTGGCGACCGGCGGGCGGCCGCGCCGCCTCAGCCTGCCGGGCAGCGACTCGGGCCGCGTGCGCTATCTGCGCGACATCGAGGACACCCGCGCGATCCGGGCCGCGCTCGGGCCGGACGCGCGGCTCGCGATCGTCGGCGCCGGCGTGATCGGGCTCGAGGTCGCGGCCAGCGCGCGGGCGCTCGGCGCCGCGGTCACGGTGCTCGAGGTCGCGCCGATGCCGCTCGGCCGGGTCGTCGACCGCGCGCTCGGCGAATGGTTCATGGCGCTCCACCGCGGCCACGGCGTCGATATGCGCATGGGCGTGAGCGTGCAGGCGATCCGCGACGGCGCCGGCGGCGCGGTGCTCGAGCTCGCCGACGGCGCCACCGTCGCGGCCGACCTGGTGGTGGTCGGCATCGGCATCGTGCCCAACGCCGAGCTCGCGCGCGACGCCGGGCTGACGGTCGACGACGGCATCGTGGTCGACCAGTTCGGCCGCACCGCCGATCCGGCGATCTTCGCGGTCGGCGACGTCGCGCGTGCGTTCCATCCGACGGTCGGTCGCCACGTCCGCCTCGAGGCCTGGCGCAACGCCGACAACCAGTCGCGCGCGGTGGCCCGCGTGATCGCCGGCGGCAGCGAACCCTATGTCGAGGTGCCGTGGATGTGGTCGGACCAGTACGACATCAATCTGCAGGTCGCCGGGCTGCCGTCCGCGGTCGACGCCTCGGTGCGCCGCGGCACCGACGACAAGTTCACCGTGATCCAGCTCAAGGACGGCGCCGTGGTCGGCGGCGTGACGGTCAATCAGGGCCGCGACATGCGGCCGTTGCAGCAGCTGATCGCCAAGGCGGCCCAGGTCGATGCCGAGCGTCTGGCCGACCCGGCGGTGCCGCTCGCCCAGATCGCCAAAGGCGCTTGAGCGCAGCATCAAACCGCGTGCATCCTCGTTGTGAAGGTGCTACCGGGTCGGGGCAGGCAAACGCAGGGGAAGACGAGGCGATGGCGGAAGATTGGCACAAGGTCGCGCGCCGCAGCGAGCTCGCCGAGGGCGAGATCGCCAGCGCCACGGTCGGCGACAAGCAGGTCGCGATCTACCTGATCGACGGCGAGGTCCATGCCACCGACAACATCTGCACCCACGCCTTTGCTTGCCTGTCGGACGGCTATCTGGAGAACGGCATCATCGAGTGCCCGCTCCATGCCGGGCGCTTCGAGGTCAAGACCGGCAAGGCGCTGGGCGCGCCGGTGAACGTGGATATCGCCGTGTATGCCGTCAAGCTCGTGGGCGACGACGTGCTGGTGAAGCTCGGCTGAACGCCCGAACAGGGGGGATGACATGACCAAGTTTCTGGTGAGCGCCGCGGCAGCGGCCGCCCTGGGTGCCGCCGTGGCGGCGACCCCCGTAGCGGCGCAAACCGTGAAGATCGGCTTCATCGCGACCTTCTCGGGCCCCGGCGGCACGATCGGCACGCACCTCTACGACGGCTTCATGCTCGGCATCGAGCACGCCGGCGGCAAGCTCGGCGGCCTGACGCCGGAGGTCATCAAGGAGGACGACCAGCTCAAGCCCGACGTCGGCCTGCAGGCGGCGCAGAAGCTGCTGCAGCGCGACAAGGTCAACTTCATCTCGGGCGTGATCTTCTCGAACGTCATGATGGCGATCTACAAGCCGGTGATCGAGTCGCAGACCTTCCTGATCAGCTCGAACGCCGGGCCGTCGCCGATCGCCGGCGCGCAGTGCTCGCCGTACTTCTTCTCGACCTCGTGGCAGAACGACGACCCGCACGCCGCGATGGGCAAGCACCTGCAGGACAAGGGCATCAAGCGCCTCTATCTGATGGCGCCGAACTATCAGGCCGGCAAGGACGCGCTGACCGGCGTCAAGCGCATGTTCAAGGGCGAGATCGTCGACGAGATCTACACGACGGTGAACCAGCCCGACTACTCGGCCGAGATCGCCGCGCTGCGCGCCGCCAAGCCGGAAGCGCTCTACGTCTTCTATCCCGGCGGCATGGGCATCAATTTCGTCAAGCAGTACGCCCAAGCCGGCTTGGTCAAGGCGCTGCCGCTGTACTCCGCCTTCACCACCGACTCGACCACGGTCGACGCCCAGGGCGACGCCGCGATCGGCACCTTCGGCACGGCGTTCTGGACGGTCGACCTCAAGAACCCGGCGAACCAGAAGTTCGTCGCCGACTTCCGCAAGAAGCACAACTACGAGCCGTCGACCTATTCGGCGCAGGCCTACGACTCGGCGCAGCTGATCGACGCCGCGCTCAAGGCGACCGGCGGCAAGCTCGACAACAAGGACGCGCTGCGCGACGCGCTGCGCAAGGCCGACTTCAAGTCGATCCGCGGACCGTTCAAGTTCAACAACAACCAGTTCCCGATCCAGAGCTACTACCTCTACGAGACCGTGCGCGAGGACGGCAAGCTGCGCCAGCTCGGCCGCGGCACGGTGCTGACCGACCACGCCGACGTCTACGCCAAGGACTGCCCGATGAAGTGGTAGTTCGCCGCCGCGGACACCGCCGGCCGCCGCCATGGTCATCGACCCGCAGCTGCTGGCCTTCCAGGCGCTGAACGGGCTGCAGCTCGGCGTCATGCTGTTCCTGATGGCCGCCGGGCTGACGCTCGTGTTCGGCATCATGAACCTCATCAACCTGGCGCACGGCTCGCTCTACATGGTCGGCGCCTATTTTGCGGCGACGCTGCAGGGCTGGAGCGGCTCGTTCGTGCTGGCCGCGCTGCTCGCCATCCCGGCGACCCTGGTGCTCGGCGTCGCGGTCGAGCTCGTGGTGCTGCGCACGCTCTACGACCGCGATCATCTCGACCAGGTGCTGGCGACCTTCGGCCTGATCCTGTTCTTCAACGAGGCGGTGCGCATCGTCTGGGGGCCGAGCGCGCTGTTCATGACGACGCCCGACTTCCTGTCCGGCCAGGTCGCGCTGCCGTTCGGCATCATCTATCCGAGCTACCGCTTCGCCATCATCGCGGTCGGGCTGGCGGTCGCGCTGTTCCTCTACGGGCTGATCTCGCACACCCGGGTCGGCATGCTGATCCGCGCCGGCGCGTCGAACCGCGCCATGGTCGGCGCGCTCGGGGTCGACGTGAAGTTCCTCTACACCGCGGTGTTCGCGCTCGGCACCGCGTTGGCCGGCATCGCCGGGCTGATGGCCGGACCGATCCTGTCGGTCGAGAGCGGCATGGGCGAGCCGATCCTGATCCTGACCTTCGTCGTGATCGTGATCGGCGGCATCGGCTCGATCCGCGGCGCCTTCATGGGCGCGCTCCTGATCGGCGTGGTCGACACGCTCGGCCGCAGCTTCCTGCCCGGGCTGCTGCGCGCGACCTTCAATCCGCAGGTCGCCAACGCCGCCGGGCCGGCGCTCGCCTCGATGCTGATCTACATCCTGATGGCGCTGGTGCTCGCCTTCCGGCCCCAAGGCCTGTTCCCGGCCCGCGCGGCATGACGGCAACGTCGCGCCGCATCGTGCTGCGCGCGCTGGTGCTGTGGGGCGGCCTGGCGCTGCTGCTCGTGCTGCCGCCCGCCGCCGCGCTCGCCGACCAGCCCTTCTACCTGACCCTGGTCACCCGCATGCTGATCTTCGCGATCGCGGCGCTCAGCCTCGACCTGATCCTCGGCTACGGCGCCATGGTCAGCTTCGGCCACGCCGCCTATCTCGGGGTCGGCGCCTACGCGGTCGGCATCCTGGCGTACCACGGCGTCAACGCGGCGTGGATCCAGTGGCCGGTCGCGATCGTCGCCTCGGCGCTGGTCGCCGCGCTGATCGGTCTCGTCTCGCTGCGCACCAGCGGCGTCTATTTCATCATGATCACCTTGGCGTTCGCGCAGATGCTGTATTTTCTCGGCATCAGCCTGAAGATCTATGGCGGCGACGACGGGCTCACGATCAACGCGCGCACCGACTTCGGCGGCGTCATCGATCTCGCGAGCAACGTCGTGCTCTACTATCTCGTGCTGGCGGTCCTGCTCGGCTTCCTGTTGCTCGGCCAGCGGCTGATCGCCTCGCGCTTCGGCATGGTGATCCGCGGCGCCAAGTCGAACGAGCGCCGGATGCGCGCGCTCGGCTTCCCGACCGTGCGCTACCGATTGGTCGCGTTCGTGATCGCCGGCACGATGTGCGGCGTGGCCGGCGTGCTGCTCGCCAACCTGACCAACTTCACCAGCCCGGCCTACATGCACTGGACGCGCTCGGGCGAGCTCATGGTGATGGTGATCCTGGGCGGCATGGGCAGCCTGATCGGGCCGATCTTCGGCGCCTTCGCGCTGCTCGCGCTCGAGGAGGTGCTGTCGAGCTACACCCAGCACTGGCAGTTCATCCTCGGGCCAGTCCTGATCCTGATCGTGCTGTTCGCCAAGCGCGGCATCTACGGGCTGCTCGGCGCGGCGCGCGAAAGCGCGGCCGCAGGTCCGCCGGCCGCAGGTCCGCCGCATGGCTGAGGCGCTGCTCGAGATCGCCGGCCTGGTCAAACGCTTCGGCGGCCTGCTGGCGACCGACAACCTGCATCTCGCGGTGCGCGCCGGCGAGATCCACGCGGTGATCGGGCCGAACGGCGCCGGCAAGACGACCCTGGTCGCGCAGCTGCAGGGCGAGCTCAAGCCCGACGCCGGCACGATCCGCTTCGCCGGCGCGGACGTGACGCGCCTCAAGCCCCACCAGCGCGCCGTGCGCGGCATCGCGCGTTCGTTCCAGATCACGTCGATCTTTCCGGACATGAGCGCGCTCGACAACGTCGCGCTCGCGGTCCAAGCCCACGCCGGCCACAGTTTCGGCATGTGGCGCAGCGCGGCGACCGAAGCGGCCTTGCGCACGCCGGCGCTGGCGGCGCTCGAGCAGGTTGGGCTCGCGGAACGCGGCCACAGCGTGGCAGCGCATCTCGCCCACGGCGAGCAGCGCCAGCTCGAGCTCGCGATGGCGCTGGCGACCCGGCCGCAGCTGCTGCTGCTCGACGAGCCGATGGCGGGCATGGGCAAGGAGGATGCCGAACGCATGGTGCGGCTGATCGGCGGGCTGAAGGGCAGCCACACCGTGCTGCTGGTCGAGCACGACATGGACGCGGTGTTCGCGCTCGCCGACCAGATCACCGTGCTGGTCTACGGCCGTGTCCTCGCGACCGGCACGCCGGCCGCGATCCGCGCCAACGCGGAAGTGCGCCGGGCCTATCTCGGCGACGAGGTGGCGCCATGATGCTCGCGGTCGAGGGTCTCGAGACCTGCTACGGCGCCTCGCAGGTGCTGTTCGGCATGGCGCTCGACATCGACGAGGGCGAGGTCGTGACCCTGATCGGCCGCAACGGCATGGGCAAGACGACGACCGTGCACTCGATCATGGGCCTGGTGCGGCCGCGCGCCGGCACCATCCAATTCCGAAACCAGCCGATCTTCGGCGCGCCGTCCTACAAGGTCGCGCAGGCCGGCATCGGCCTGGTGCCCGAAGGCCGCCAGATCTTCCCCAACCTGACGGTGCGCGAGAACCTGGTGGCGACCGCCGCCAACCGCGGCGCCAGCGCCGCGCCGTGGACCTTCGAGCGCGTGCTCGAGCTGTTCCCGGCGCTGGCCGAGCGTCTCGGTCATAGGGGGAACCAACTCTCGGGCGGCGAGCAGCAGATGCTCGCGGTCGGCCGCGCGCTGATGACCAACCCCAAGCTCCTGATCCTCGACGAGGCCTGCGAGGGCTTGGCGCCGCTGATCCGCCAGGAGATCTGGCGCTGCCTCGAGCGCCTCAAGGGGCTCGGCCAGTCGATCCTGGTGATCGACAAGAACATCGACGCGCTGACCCGCATCGCCGATCGCCACTACATCATCGAGAAAGGCCGCGTGGCGTGGAGCGGCACGTCGGCGGCGCTGCGCGCCGACGCGGCGCTGCAGCACCGCTATCTCGGGGTTTAAGGGGCGGCGGTCGCTTGCTAGGCTCGGGCGGCAGGGATGAGGTGGCATCATGTACGCCGACGACGTGATGAGCACTGACGAGGCGATCAAGGCATTCGCGGAAGCCAAAAAGGAGCTGCCGATCGGGGCGATGCTGTGGTGCCGCGACAATTGGGCTGCGGCCGCCCCCGACCTGCTCGGCGTGCTCGAGCGCTTTGTCGCGGGCGCGGATCGCTCCGACGCGGCGGCAAACGCGCTGTTCATGATCGTCCATCTCGCCGCCGAGCGCGGCGAGACGCGCGCTTTCGCTCCGCTGTGCCGGTTGGCACGGGACGCCCCGGCCCTCGATCACGGGCTCGGCGACGGGGTGACCGAGACCTTCAACGCCACCTTGATCAGCACCTACGACGGCAACCTCAATACGCTCACGACGTTGATCGAGGCTCCCGAAGCGGAGGAATTCGCGCGCGTCGCGGCGCTGGAGGCGCTGGGCTACCTGACGGTATCCGGGCGGATCGACGCCGACGCCACCGCCGACTACCTGCAGCGCCTCTACGACACCCTGCAACCGCAAGCGATAATGTGGTACGGATGGATCTCCATGATCGCGCTGCTGCGCCTCGAGAGCCTCGACGCGCTCGCCAAGGCGGCCTTCGCGCGCGAGCTGGTTCCGCCTGAGTGGGGCGACGAGGACGACTACGCGGAGATGCGCCGGAACGCCCTCAGTGACTCCAATCCGCTCGCCAGCTTCACGCGCAAGGGCATCGGTCCGCTCGAAGACGCGATCGATGAGCTATCCCAATGGGTGTCGTTCTCCGGCGAACAGGATGGCATTGAGGATAACAGCTACATCGAAAACCTCGACGCCGAGGATTTGGATGTCGATGCCGTCGTCGAGGACATGGCCCAGCGCATGTTGCGCAACCTCGATGCGAAAGGTCAGCGCAATTTGGGGCTGGCGCCGGCGAAGATCGTCACGGCGGTAAATCCGTACAAAGGAGTCGGTCGCAACGACCCTTGCCCGTGCGGCAGCGGCAAGAAATTCAAGAATTGCTGTCTGAAGTAGCCCGCGCTGAAACTCAGGTGCTCACGCCACCTGACGTGCGTGCGCGACCTCCTTTGGTGCGACGGGACGCACGGCAGTCGTCGGCACGGTCACGACCGATACGGTCTCGCCGGATAGCGTCGTGAACTCCACTTCGAATCCTGCGCCGCCGCGATGCACGAGCACGACCCAGCCGACATCCCCAGCCTTGAGGCTTTCGTCGGGAAGGTCCGCGGTTAGGACGACCGGGTCCAGTTCCTTGATCATTTCCTCGCTCCTCGGGCCGGATCGACCGTCACAAGCCTCGGGATCGTGTCCTCCACGAACCAGACTGACCGGACGTCTGGACTTCGCCCGTCCGGCGCGCGGATCGATCCCTCAACTATATAATGGCGTCTCGATCGTCCTAACCACCGCCGAAACGCGCGCGTGCTCGAGTAGCGCGTCGCGCAAGCGGCGCCATTGCCGCGGGCGAAAGCCGAATTGTTGGAAGAAGGCCGCCTTGCTTCGACCTGCGGGGTGCCTCTCCGCCAAGCGGTACGCCGTGATCTTACGGTCTTCGATTTCTGCCAGCTCCGCACCCGGCAATGCGGCCATTGCGAGCAAAGGGAAGGTGGACACTATGCGCCCCATTCTGATCGTCCTGGGCTTGGTCGGCCTGCTCGCCGGCGGGCTCGGCGAGGCGGCCGCGGCGGCGCCGGACCCGGATCCGACCCAGCAGCCGACCGCCGGATCGCACGGCTCGATCACGGCGCGCCGCGGCCCGGCGCCCAACATCTCGCCCAACGACCCGGCCTACGCCGAGAACGGCGCGCCGCGGCGCGGCCAGCCCTCCGGATACGACACCGCCGGCGCGCCGAGCGCCAACGGCAACTACGCGCCGATCCAACATCGGCACACGCGCCGCCGCTGAACTGTGGGACGCTCGCGGGGCTTCGCCCCTGCCGCGTCGGTCAGGTATCGAGCCAGTTCATCAGATCGCCGAACGCGGCGTCGAGATCGTAGCGCGGCCGGTAGCCGAGCTCCTGATTGAGGCGGTCGATCGACAGCGGGCCGCGATCGAGCGGACCAAAGAGATCGACCGTGCACTCGGCGGGGTCGCTCGACAGCTTGTGGCCGAGGCCGGGATAGCGGGTTTCCAGCCGGCGACACCAATCGTCGATCGCCCAGCGGAAGCCGGAGCCGACGTTGTAGACCTGATGATTGAGCTTGGGCGCGTCGAGCAGCAGCAGCACGCCGTGCGCGACGTCGCGGGCGTAGACCCAGTCGCGCAGGCCGGGGCGCGGCAGCACGATCTCGCGCCCGGGCTGCTCGAGCGCGTGCACCAGGGTCTGGAATTGCGGGCTCATGGGGTCGCGGAACGGCGTCTGGCGCTCCCATCGGCCGAACGTCGGCCCGACGCGGGCGGCGACGACGTCGAGGCCGCTGACGCTCTTGATGCGCAGCGCGGTGCGCTCGCCGGCGTACTTCGTGATGCTGTAGAGCGTGTCGGGCTGCGGATGGGTGCCCTCCTCGGTCAGCGGCTCGGAGGTGTAGGCACTGGTGCCGTAGACCGCGACCGAGCTCAGGTAGACGAAACGCTGCACCGGATGGCGCTGGGCGGCCTGCAGCACCGCCACCGTGCCGAGGATGTTGGTGTCGAGGATGGCGCGGGGATCGCGGCGCTCGCGCGCCGGGCCGGCGGTCACCGCCGCGGCGTGGATCACGCGATCGATCTCGGCCTCGTGGAAAACGCGGTCGAGCGCCGCCTCGTCGCGCACGTCACCGAGGGTCGCGACGACCCGGCCGGACAGCTTCTCGAAGGTCGGCTTGGCGTTGAGCGGCGGCGGCTCGAGCCCGAACAGCGCCACGCGGTCGCCGCGCGCGAGCAGCGCCTCGGCCAGGTTCAAGCCGATGAAGCCGGTGCCGCCGGTGATCAGCACGTTCATGGGAGCCAAACCCCGCCCGCTCGCTCGGACGCCCAGGGGACCAAGCTATCTCGACGGGAAAGCGCCGGGTCGGTCAAGCGGCCCCGGTCAGGCGACCAGGCGCAACACCGAGGTCGCGGGCGCGCCCGCCTCGAAGCCCTGCACGGTGAGCTCGCCGGTCGCCGCGTTGGCGGTGACCGCGAGCCGGGTGGTCTCGTTGAGGATCGGGACCTCGAGCCAGGCCAGACCCTCGGCCGCCGCGGCCATGCGCGAGCGCATCATGTCGAGCCGGTCGTGGCTGTGGCGCGAGCGCGGCCGGCCGCCGAGCGTCGGCGTCAGCCAATGATTGGTCACGCACACCGGCGCCCGGTGGACGTGGGCCGCCCCCTCCAGGCGCTCGATCACGACGCCGCTCGTCCGATCGGCGCCGGCCAAGGTGAAGATCGCCGGCAGGCCGATCGGCGTCTCGGTCAACAGCCGCACCGCGTCGTCGAAGCTGGCGCATTCATCGAAGGCGCGGCGCAGCAGCAGGGTCGGGGGCAACCCGCCGTCGCGCCAGACGCGCCAGCGGTTGACCACCCAGTCGCCGATCAGGCCGAGGCCGCGCGTGGTCATCGGCGCCTGGTTGAGCGCGCCAGAAAACCGGCCGGGCGCCAGCGCGGTCGTGACCCCGACGAAGCCCGGCCAGGTGACGTTGAACCACGGGCCGGCAGCACCGGTCTGCCGGCTGACCACGACGTTCTTGCCGAGGCCGTCGAGCGGCCAATCGAGCGTCCGCATCATCCTTACGCCCCGTCCATCGGGCGCCTCGGCGATGCCGGTGGTGCAGCCCCATTCGAAACAGAGATTGAGCATCCACGCTCCGGGCGCCGAGAGCAACCCGGCAACCTCGGCGAGCTCGGCAAGATAAGGCACGTCATTGCGCCGCGCCCAGCGCCGTGACAGGCGGTCGGCCGCCGTCGCACATTCTGCTGTGCGAGCAGTCTCCTCCCCTGCCTCCAGATTCGGCGAGCACCCAATAGCCGGCTCGAACTCCCCGTGGTTTCCTGAAATCGTGACCGAGGCCGGCCGCCGCTCTTGGGGGAAGAACGGATGACCTCCGCACGTCGCTTCCAGTGGAATGTGGGCCTCGCGGC
>JACQAI010000613.1 GCA_016195115.1 Pseudomonadota bacterium | reverse complement strand
TGTGCACGATCTCGTGGCGCACGTAGATCGGCGCGCCGTACTTGTCGAGTGCGCGCTCGACGATCTCGATCGCGCGTTCGACCCCGGCACAGAAGCCCCTGGGCTGCGCCAGAATGACTCGCATGGGTTCCGTCTCCTCGCGGCCGTGGACCGAAGCCCCGCCGCCTGGCGCGGAAAGTATACGCAAGATCCCGGCGGCTCAACCCATATCGGCCAGACAGTTCAACGTTTTAGCCCTAGAAATCCGGCCTATTGTCGCATAGTTGCCGCAGGTCGTCGGAAAAATGCCGGCGCGGTGGCGCCCGGTAATGCTGCTGCCACGTTCATCGAATGACGGCTTGCTCTTTGGGACGGGGCTGGGCATAGCTTCCTGGACACTCGTTCGGGGCCGGCCATACCATCCGGACGGGGCCGGACCTCAGGGGCAAGGGTCTGATGAGCAAACCAAATCACACGTCGGTGCTGGATCGCGCCGCGACCCCGGAGGATCTCCGGCGGCTCGACGTCGAGGAGCTTCGCCAGCTCGCCGACGAGCTGCGCGCCGAGCTGATCGATGCGGTGTCGATCACCGGCGGGCACCTGGGGGCCGGGCTGGGCGTGGTCGAGCTCACGGTCGCGCTGCACTACGTGTTCAACACCCCGGCCGACCGGCTGATCTGGGACGTCGGCCACCAAGCCTATCCGCACAAGATCCTGACCGGCCGCCGCGACCGCATCCGCACCCTGCGCCAGGGCGGCGGCCTCTCCGGCTTCACCAAGCGCTCGGAGAGCGAGTACGACCCGTTCGGCGCCGCCCACAGCTCGACCTCGATCTCGGCCGGGCTCGGCATGGCGGTGGCGCGCGACTTCAAGGGCGGCCACAACAACGTCATCGCGGTGATCGGCGACGGCGCGATGAGCGCCGGCATGGCCTACGAGGCCATGAACAACGCCGGCTCGATGCGCTCGCGCCTCATCATCGTGCTCAACGACAACGACATGTCGATCGCGCCGCCGGTCGGCGCCATGAGTGCCTATCTGTCGCGCCTGATCTCGTCGAACTCGTATCGGTCTTTCCGTCACCTTGCCAAGGACGTCGCCAAGCTGCTGCCCAAGCCGATGGCACGCGCGGCGCGCCGCGCCGAGGAATACGCCCGCGGCCTGGTCGCCGGCGGCACCTTGTTCGAGGAGATGGGGCTGAACTACGTCGGCCCGATCGACGGCCACAATCTCGATCATCTGCTGCCGGTGCTGCGCAACGTGCGCGACTGGGACGAGCCCGGTCCGGTGCTCGTCCACGTCGTGACCCAGAAGGGCCGCGGCTATCCGCCGGCCGAGAAGTCGGCCGACAAATACCATGGCGTCGTCAAGTTCGACGTCGTGACCGGCGCCCAGGCCAAGGGTGCCGCCGGCGCGCCGAGCTACACCACGGTGTTCGCCAAGGCGCTGATCGCCGAGGCCGCGGCCGATCCGACGATCGTCGCGATCACCGGCGCGATGCCGTCGGGCACCGGCCTCAATCTGTTCGCCGACAAGTTCCCCGATCGCTGCTTCGACGTCGGCATCGCCGAGCAGCACGCCGTGACCTTCGCGGCGGGCCTGGCGACCGAGGGCATGAAGCCGTTCGCCGCGATCTACTCGACGTTCCTGCAGCGCGCCTACGACCAAGTCGTGCACGACGTCGCGATCCAGAGCCTGCCGGTGCGCTTCGCGATCGATCGCGCCGGGCTGGTCGGCGCCGACGGCGCGACCCACGCCGGCAGCTTCGACGTCACCTATCTCGCGACCCTGCCGGGCTTCGTCGTCATGGCGGCCGGCGACGAGGCCGAGCTCGTCCACATGGTCGCGACCGCCGCGGCGATCAGCGATCGGCCGAGCGCCTTCCGCTTCCCGCGCGGCGAGGGCATGGGCGTGCCGCTGCCCGAGCGCGGCACCGTGCTCGAAATCGGCAAGGGCCGCATCCTGCGCGAGGGCACCAAGGTGGCGCTGCTCAGTTTCGGCGCGCGCCTCGCCGAGTGCCTCAAGGCGGCCGACGAGCTGGGCGCCCGCGGCCTGTCGACCACGGTCGCCGACGCACGCTTCTGCAAGCCGCTCGACGAGGACATGGTGCGCCGTCTTGCGGGCGAGCATGAAGTCTTGATCACGATCGAGGAAGGCGCGGTCGGCGGCTTCGCCTCGCACGTGCTGCAGTTCCTCGCCACCGCGGGGATCCTCGATACCGGCTTGAAGATCCGTCCGATGATCCTGCCCGACCGCTTCATCGACCACGACAGTCCGGTCAAGCAGTACGACGAGGCCGGGCTCAACGCGAAGCACATCGTCGCCACGGCCCTTTCCGCGCTCGGCGAGCCCGCCGCCTCCGCCGGCGTTCGCGCCTAGGGGATGCGCCGGACGCTTCGTTGGATCGCCCTCCTGGGCGGTCTCCTCATTGTCGATCTCCCGAGCGGCGACGCGTGTGCGGCGTCGCCGCCGCGCGCCGTGGTTGAGACGCTCTACCGCGCCCTGCTCGAGGTCATGAAGCAGGCGAACAACCTCGGCTTCGACGGGCGCTATCGCACGCTCCAGCCGGCGCTCGAGGAGGCCTACAACCTGCCCCTGATGATCCGGCTCGCGGTCGGGCCGCAATGGGCCTCGCTGACGCCCGACCACCAGACGCGCCTGGTCGAGGCGTTCCGGCGCTTCACCATCGCGACCTACGCCAACCGCTTCGACGGCTACGAGGGCGAGTATTTCGAGGTGCGCGGCGAGAGGGCCGGCGTGCCCGGTGGTGCTACCCTGGTCGAGACCCGCCTGGTGCCGCCCAAGGGCGATCCGGTCGACCTCAACTACCTGCTGCGCCAGGACGACGGCAGGTGGCGCATCATCGACGTCTTCCTGTCGGGCACCATCAGCGAGCTGGCGACGCGCCGCGCCGAGTTCACCTCGGTGCTGCGGCGCGACGGTGCCGAGGGCCTGGTCGGCATGCTCGAACGCAAAGTCGCCGAGCTCACCCCGCGCTGATTCGGCAAGAAAGAGATTTTAACGCAGAGGACGCGGAGGCTGCGCTGAGGGCGCGGAGGATGGAAATTGCGCGCGCAGCGCGCCTTCAATTCCTCTGCGTCCTCCGCAAGACCTCTGCGACCTCTGCGTTAAAACTTTCCTACGGCTTCTTCGCGGCGGGGTCGTTGTAGAGGTCGTCGGTGTTGATCCGCGTCTCGGGCGCGGGCTCGCGCAGCTGGGCGGAGCGGCGCTGGCGCACGATGCTGCGCAGCTGGGCGTAGAAGTCGACCGCGCTGCGCCTGATCTCGTCGAACGCTTCGATGTTCTGGGCGCGCTCGTCGATGCCCTCGAGCCCGAAGCGGCCCCACGTGATCGTGGTCGAGCGGCTGATCGCGGCGAAACGGATCGGATCGCTGATCGAGTCGACTCCGAGTCCGATCACGTCGCGCACGTTGGAGGGCCCGAGCAACGGCAGCATCAGATAGGGGCCCTCGGGGAAACCCCAGACGTGCAGCGTCTGGCCGAAATCGCCGACCTCCGGCCCAAAGCCTTGCTGCTTCGCCATGTCGCGCATGCCGAACGGTCCGAGCAGCGTGTTGATCGCGAAGCGCGCCGTGGTTCGCCCGGCGCGCGTCATCTCGCCCTGCAGCACGTTGTTGGCGAACACGGTCGGCTCGCGCAGCCAGTGCAGGAAGTTGCGGATCCAGATCTGCAGCACCTCCGGCGCGGCCTCGCGATAGCCTTCGGCGAGCGGCTCGATCGCCCATTTGTCGGCGAACATGTTGACGTCGAAGATCACCCGGTTGGTCGGCTCCAACGGGTCGTTCGTCTGCTCGAAGGCGGCGCGCGCGGCCGGGTCGGCGGGCGGTGTCGCGCACGCGCCGAGCAGCAGCAGGGCCGCGGCGAGGGTTGCGAGCGCGGCGCTCTTGGTCTTATGTCTCCGGCGCATCGGCCCGCACACTACCATTCTACCAACGGACAATACGGTCCCCGCGACGCCCCTGGCCAGGGCGCCCGCACGAGCCCGTTTCCCAGCCCTCCCATAGTTCAGTCTGCGCCATTTGTCTGCCCGCAACCGACCGTCCGACCGCCCGCTCGCCTCGGCATCGTGCCCGTGGCCGTGCTGCTAGACGTCGCGGCCGCCCTGGCCGGACTGGCGGCGGTGCTTGGCGCCGTCTATCTGGCCGCGGTCTGGTATGCGGTCGGGCGGTTCGCCCGGCGGGCCCCTGGACGGCCGCCATCGCGGCCACCCGTCACCATCCTGAAGCCGCTGCACGGCGAGGATCCGGAACTCTACGACAATCTGGCCTCGTTCTGCCGCCAGGCCTATCCGACGGTCCAGGTGGTGTTCGGCGTGCGCGACCCCGGCGATCCGGCGGCGGCGGTGGCGCGGCGCCTGATCGGCGACCTGCCGGGCGCCGACCTGCGCTTGGTCGTGGCCCCTGCGGTGCATGGGACCAATCTCAAAATCAGCAATCTCATCAATATGATGGAGCATGCCCGCCACCCCGTCTTGGTGGTCGCCGACAGCGACATGCGGGTGCTCCCGGACTATCTCGACCAGGTCGTCGCCGAGCTCGCGCGGCCGGGGGTCGGGCTCGCGACCTGCCTCTATGTCGGCCGCCCGGCCGGTAATTTGTGGTCGCGGCTGGGCGCCCAGTTCATCAATCACAGCTTCCTGCCCGCGGTGCTGGTCGGGGCGCTGCTGCGGCCGTGGCCGGGCTGCTTCGGCGCCACCGTGGCGTTGCACCGCGAGACGCTGCGGCAGATTGGCGGATTTGCGCGGTTTCGCGACCAGTTGGCCGACGATTACCGGCTCGGTGCCGCGATCGTCGAGGCCGGATTCGCGGTCGCGCTGGGGCGCACCCTGGTCGAGGACGTGCTGGTCGAGCCCGATGCCGGAACCTTGCTGCGCCACGAGTTGCGCTGGGCGCGCACCATCCGCGCGATCGCGCCGTTGGACTACGCCGGCTCGGCGATTACCTATCCGGTGCCGTTTGCCGCCCTGGCGGCCCTGTTGAGCGGACTGGCCACCCCCGGCGTGGCGGTTTTCCTCGGGATTCTGGCCTGGCGCTTGATTGTGGTTCGCAGGATCGATAAAGCTTTCGCGCTCGCGCGCCTGCCGCTGTGGCTCGTGCCCGTTCGCGATGTGCTATCCTTGGGCCTGCTGATCGTCAGCTTTTGCGGCAAGAAGGTGGCGTGGCGCGGCCGACGGTATCGCCTCGCGTCGGATGGCAGCCTGATCTCGGAATGAGATGATCCCCAGATGATGAAGACCTTGTTCCTGCATCCGCCGTCGTTCGAGGGTTTCGACGGCGGCGCCGGCTCGCGCTACCAGGCGCGTCGCGAGATCCGCTCGTTCTGGTTCCCGACCTGGCTGGCCCAGCCGGCCGCGCTGGTGCCGGACAGCAAGCTGGTCGACGCGCCGCCGGCGCGCCTGACCATCGACGACGTGCTGCCGTACGCCGGGGAGTACGAGCTCACGATCATGCACACCTCGACGCCGTCGTTCGCCAACGACGTCAAGGTCGCCGAGGCGCTCAAGGAGCTCAACCCGACCATGAAGATCGGCATGGTCGGCGCCAAGGTCGCGGTCGACCCGGTCGGCAGCCTGAACGGCTCCACGGCGATCGACTTCGTCGCGCGCAACGAGTTCGACTTCACGATCAAGGAGGTCGCCGAGGGGCGGCCGTGGGACAAGATCGACGGGCTGAGCTACCGCACCGCCGCGGGCGGGCTCGAGCACAACCGCGAGCGCGCGGTGCTCGAGGACATGGACCGCCTGCCGTTCGTGACCGAGGTCTTCAAACGCGACCT
>JACQAI010000612.1 GCA_016195115.1 Pseudomonadota bacterium | reverse complement strand
GGCGGCGCGGCTGACGCGCCGCTTCTCGGCCCTCGGGTTGGTGTGCGTGACGGCCCTGATCGTGACCGGGCTGGTCAATGCCTGGTTCATGGTCGACAGCCTCGAGTCGCTCGTCGGCACCCTCTACGGCCGCCTCCTGCTGCTCAAGATCGTGCTGTTCGGCGCGATGCTTGGGCTGGCGGCGCGCAACCGGTGGCAGCTTGCGCCGCGGATCGGCGGCGCGGCTGGCGCCGGTGCCGCTGCACCGGCGGTCCGCGCATTGGCCCGCAACGCGCTGATCGAGGTCGTGCTGGGTGCGGCCGTGATCCTGGTCGTGGGCCTCTTGGCCGTGACCCCGCCGGCGCACGCGCCGGGGTCCCGTGAAACCCATCACACGCACTAGCGGGACCCTGCCGCGCGCGGCATCAAATTTGCGTGCTTATTTGCCGCAACGACACCGGCGACAGGTTTCGAGGACTATGCCGTTCGCCGGGTCGTTGGCCGCTTAAGCCAGCGCTAAGGGTCTCGGTCGTACAAAAGTCGTAATCGTTATGCCTGATTATCGGGCGCCGACGGTCGATTGCGACGCGGCGGGCCGGCGGACAGTCATTCATGAGCTTGGACAGGGAACTCGATCTTGTCGTTGAGACCGACCGTGAAGTGGCCGGTTCCGCGCTCTTGGGATGGCGTTCCGTCGATGACCGGATCCGCGACGTGAGCCCGGCGGCGACGTCCGTCAACGCGATCTCGGTCGCGACCTACAACGTCCATCGCTGCATCGGGCTCGATCGCATCCGCGATCCGGCGCGTATCGCCTCGGTGATCGACGAGCTCAACGTCGACGTCATCGGGCTGCAGGAGGTCGACGCGCGCGGCCGACGCATCCAGAACATGCTGGCGCGCCGCCTCGGCGCCCCGGCCGAGCGGCGCGCCGCCAACGCGGGCGACCAGTTCGACTATCTCGCCCACAAGGTCGGCGGCCACGCGGTGCGCGGGCCGGTGCTGCGCGGGCCCAAGGGCGACATGACCACCGCCCTGATCACGCGCCACAAGATCGGCGCCGTGCGCACGCTCGACTTGAGCCTGTCGGCGCACGAGCCGCGCGGCGCGATCGACGCCGACATCGAGATCGGCAACCGCTCGGTCCGCGTCATCGTCGCCCATCTGGGCCTGCGCGTGCGCGAGCGCGAGGCGCAGATCGCCCTTCTGTGCCGCGCCCTCCAGGCGGTTCCCGAGCAGCCCCTGATCGTCATGGGCGATTTCAACGAATGGCACCTGCACCGCTCGACCCTGACGCCGCTCGACGAGCGCTTGGGCCACGCGACACCGGTGCC
Source organism: Pseudomonadota bacterium (assembly GCA_016195115.1). Taxonomy (GTDB): domain Bacteria; phylum Pseudomonadota; class Alphaproteobacteria; order Elsterales; family Elsteraceae; genus JACQAI01. The sequence continues at coordinate 2,794 of JACQAI010000612.1, read as the reverse complement.
GAGCTTCCCGGCGCGCTTCCCGTTCCTGTCGCTCGACCGCATCTGGGCCAGCCGCGAGGCGCTGGTCACCCATCTGCACGTGCACCGCTCGCCGCTGGCGCGCCGGGCCTCGGATCACCTGCCCGTGCAGGCGACGATCCGGCTGCCCCACCAATAGCGCGCGCTACGCCTCGCGCTTCTGCTCGCAGAACCTCAGGCGATTGCCGAAGGGGTCGGTGACCTCGAGCACGCGACCCCACCGCATGTCCTCGATACCGGGCCGTGCATAAGGGTACTGTCTGCCGACCAGCTCCTGGCGCAGCGCCTCGACGCCGCGCATCGCGACGAACACGGTCGAGCCGGGGCTGGCGTCGCCGTGATGCTCGCTCAGGTGCAGCGCCACCCTTGATCGCGAAACCTGCGCGTACAGCGGCAAGCTCGCTTCGAACCGATGCTCCCAGTCCAGCGAGAAGCCGAGGAAATCGAGATAGAACTCTTTGGCTTTGTCCACGGCGAAGATCCGCAGGATGGGGACTGCCGGGTCGAAGGAAGGGCCTTCTGGCGTGCGCGCCGGTCCGCCTGCGATCTTGGCCGCCAGAATGTTCCAGTTGCCGAGGCCCAACTGGGCGGCGACGAGCTCCAGGCTCTCGGAATGCGACAGCGTGACCTGCCTGAGTTGCATCGCGTCACGCAAGGTCTTCGCCATCGCTTTGGCATCGCGGAATGAGCGCATGTCGATCCTCCGTTGTGGCGAACGGCACCTATCAGGGCTCGCGTTGCTGACACGTTCGCCGATCCGAAGGACCCGACGACAGGTGGGATACGTTCACCGTACCCGGAGAGGGTGCGAGCGGCTGGCCGTACCCGAGCCGTCTCAAGGCTAGGGAACGGCGTGGTCGACCGTCAATCGTCGTCGCTCGTCGAGTGTACCTTGCCTCTGCCCGGGGCGGCAGGCTGAATAGCGGCGCGGCCGCGCGCGGCCGCCCCGGAGGACCCCGCCATGACCGACGCGTACCAGGACATCGGCTTCGGCGGCGGTGCCGTCGGGTTCGGCGAGCGACCCGGCATCGCGGTGGTCGACTTCCAGACCGGCTTCACCGATCCGGCCTTTCCGCTCGGCGGCCGGCCCCTGGTGCTGCGTGCGCTCGAGAACAGTGCCAAGCTGCTGGAGGCAGCACGCGCCGCCACCCTGCCGGTCGCGAGCTGCTACATCGCCTACACGAGCGCGCGCGACGCGCCGCACTGGAAGGTCAAGCCGATCGTCGAGCAGTTCCACCACGGCCATCCCTCGACCGCGCTCGACCCGCGCATCTACGACCGCGACTACGATGTGGTGTTCGCCAAGAGCGCGCCGTCGATCTTCTTCCAGACGCCGCTGATCCAGTATTTCGTCAAGGAGCGGGTCGACACCGTGATCATCGTCGGCTGCAACACCAGCGGTTGCATCCGCGCTTCGGCGATCGACGCCTTCTCCTACGGCTTCCGCGTCGCCGTGCCCGAGGATTGCGTCGGCGACGTCGAGGAGGGGCCGCACCGCGACAATTTGCGCGACATCGGCCGGCGCTACGGCGACATCGTCACGCTCGACCAGACGCTCGCCTACATCGAGCAGGTGCGCCGGCGCAACATCTAGATCACGCGTTCGAGCGCGACGCCGCGGCAGTCCATCTCGTAGTCGAGCTCGATCACCGGTGGCCGGGCGAAGTGCCAGGTCAGGCCGTGGCGCACGGCGCCGCGGCGCACCAGCTCGTCGCCGAGGAACGGATGGATGTCGTGGACGGTGTAGAGCTGCACCGCGGTGGTGTCGCGCCAGTTCGCGCCGACCGCGGCTAGGCGACGCTCCATCTCGCCCAGCACCGCGCGCGCCTTCTTGAGCATGCCGGAGGGGCTGACGTCGCCGCGCGCGACGATGAAGTCGCCGTAGTTGCCCTTACCCTCGGGTGCCTCGCCGCTGCCCGAAATATGGAAGGAGGGCGTTGCCCCCGGCGCCACGGTCGTGAAGGCGAAGCCGTGGAAGCTCGGCTCGCCGGGCGGATCGAGCTCGGGACAGACGTTGGAGCGCGCCACCGGGTTGATCTCGTCCTTGAAGATCCCCCACTCCGCCAGGGTGCCGACATAGACGCGGTTGAACGCGATGAAGCCGGCCTCGGTGAATGGCGCCGGCGAGCGCAGCTCGCAGGCGCAGAACGCGGTCAGCGGCCGGCCGGCGGCCTTGATATGCGCGGCGATGCGCACGAAGCCCTCGGCCAGCGGCACCGGGTTGGCGAAGCGGACGTGCTCGATCGCCAGGCCGGGCTGCGCCGCGACCCCGCCCGAATACTGAAACACGCCGGGAATGAAGCGGTAGCCCCCCGGCGTGAAGGTGATCGTCGCGGCCATGTCGCGTCTCCTTGTCGCGCCCCAGGGAAGCTTTACGCGGTCGCGCGGCTCGGTTCAAATGCTCGTCCTCGCCTTTTCAAGTCCATCGCAGGAAGGAAACGCCATGATCTACGAGCTGCGCATCTACCATTGCGTGTCGGGCCGGCTGCCGGCGCTGCTCAAGCGCTTCGACACCATCACGCTCAAGCTGTGGGAGAAGCACGCGATCAAGCAGGCCGGGTTCTGGACCGTGGCGATCGGCGACTCCAACCAGGATCTCTACTACATGCTGCAGTGGGAGTCGCTGGCCGAGCGCGAGCAGAAGTTTGCCAAGTTCGGCGCCGATCCCGAGTGGCTGAAGGCGCGCGCCGAGACCGAGAAGGACGGCGCCATCGTCGCGTCGATCTCCAACCTGATCCTGCAGCCGACCGCCTTCTCGTCGGTGAAGTGACGGCTG
>JACQAI010000513.1 GCA_016195115.1 Pseudomonadota bacterium | reverse complement strand
GCACCGCCTCGACGGGCGCCGCGCTCGGCACCGCCGGCGCGGCCGCAGCGGCCGCGGCGGGGGCTTCACTCGCCGCTTTCGCCGGTGGCGGCGTGGCGATCGGCGGCGCCGTGGGCAGCACCGCGGCCGGCGCGCGCGGCGCTGGCGGGACGGCGGTCGGGGCCGCCGCAGCCGGTGGCGCGGGGGTGACGGTAACAGCCGGCGCGCTTGGCGGCGGAGCGCTGGCGACCGGTGCCATCGTCAACGGCGCCGCGCTCGCTGGCGCCGGACTCGCGGCGGCGGGCGGCGGCAGTGTCGCGATCTCGACACCCTGCGCCGCAGTGGCCACGGGAGGCGTCGCGCTCACGGCCGGTGCGGGCGGCGGCGCTGCCGCCTCTTGGACGGCGCCCGCGACCGACGCTGGCAAAGCCAGGCGCTGACCGGCCCGCAACGCATAGGGCGGCTGCAGATCGTTGACCCGGACGAGCGCGCTCTGGTCGACGCCGTAGCGCTTGGCAACACTCGCGACGGTGTCGCCCGGCTCGACAAAGTGCCCGCGCGGCCGTGGGATCACGAGGCGCTGACCGGCCTGCACGCCGTAGGGCGGCTGCAGATTGTTGGCGTCGACAATGGCTTTGACGGGAATGTCGAAGCGGCGCGCCACGGCATAGGCGGTGTCGCCGCGCTGGACCACGTAGACGGTGTCGCGCCCGCCCGTCGCACTCGGCGCCACTGCCGGCGCCACGGCCGCGGCGGCGGGCGGTACGTGCGGGCTGCGGGTCACGGCGTTGACCTCGACCGGCGCTGGGGGCTCTCGGCGCGCGCATGCGGCAAGCCCCAGCAGCACGATCAGCGCCGCGCCGAATACTGCCTGTTGTGTAAATATCCCGCCGGTCTTCACAACATGTAGTTTATGCGAGAATCGAACGGGTCTCAACCCAGACTCACGGTGGCCGGCCACCCAGGGGTCCTCAGGGTTCCGTTTCTGCCGCTCAGGGCCGCCGGCGGAGGTGGCGGGCGATCTCCTTGCTGAGCGACCGCGAGCGGTCGCCGTCGTCGTCGCGCTCGCTGACCAGGGGTACGAAGCGGACGCCGCCCAGGTCGGTGGTCTCGATGCCCTCCTTGCCGCGGACCAAGCGCAGCAAGCGCTGGTCGATCGCGCTGTGGGCGACCGGCACGACCATGATGCCGCCCGGGCCGAGCTGGTCGAGCAGCGCCGGCGGCACCGCCTCGTCGGCCGCCGCGGTGACGATGATGCGGTCGAACGGCGCTTGGTCCGGCCAACCCAGATTGCCGTCGCCTGCCAGGGTCTCGACATTGGTCAGGCGCAGCTGCTTGAGCCGCGCCTCGGCATCCTCGAGCAGCGCGGGATGGCGCTCGATCGAGTAGACGCGCCGCGCCAAGCGCGCCAGCACCGCGGTCTGGTAGCCCGAACCGGTGCCGATCTCGAGCACCTTGGAGCGGTAGGTGAGCGCGAGCGCCGCGGTCATCATGGCGACGATCTGGGGCTGACTCACGGTTTGGCCGTGGCCGATCGGCAGCGCGGTGTTGTCGTAGGCGTGGTCCTGGAAGGTCGGCGGCACGAACAAATGGCGGGGCGTGCGCTCAATGGCCTTCAGCACGTCGTCGTCGGTGATGCCCTGCTCGCGCAGCACCGCGGTCAGCTCGGCGGCGCGCGCGTCCTTCTTCACGACAGCGCCCGCTCGAGGTGCCGGGCGGTGCGCCCATGGGTCAGATCGAGATGCAGCGGCGTCACCGCGATGCGGCCGTCGTTGACCGCCGCCAGGTCGGTCCCCGCCTTGGTCGGCTCCTCGGTGCGCATCGGCCCGATCCAATAGTAGTGCTCGCCGCGCATATCCAGCCGTTCGCCGAGCTGGTCGCCGATCTTGCGGCGGCCCTGACGCGCGATCTGCACCGGACCGACCTGGTCGGGCGGCCGGTCGGGAAAGTTGATGTTGAGAAACACATCGGTCGGCCAGCCGGCCTTGGCGAGGTCGCGGATGACGCGCGGCGCGTGCGCCTCGACGGCGTCCCACCGCACCGGTTTGCCCTGGGCGACCTCGAGGCTGAGGGCGACTGCGGGCACGCCGAGCAAGGTCGCCTCCATGGCCGCCGCAATAGTGCCCGAATAGGTGACGTCCTCGCCGAGATTGCCGCCGCGGTTGACTCCCGACAGCACCAGGGTCGGCTTGCGCTCGCGCATGATCTGGTTCACCGCGAGCAGCACGGCGTCGGTGGGCGTGCCGTCGACCGCGAACCGCCGCCGGCCGAGCTGGCGAATCCGCAGCGGCCGCCGCAAGGTCAGGCTGTGCCCTGCCCCGCTCTGCTCGAGCTCGGGCGCGACCACCCAGATGTCGCGCGACAGCTGGCGGGCGACGCGCTCCAGCACCTTCAAGCCGGGCGCCGCGATGCCGTCGTCATTGGTCAACAGAATGCGCGCGTCCTTGAGCGGCAGCGGACGAAACGCCGTCATGCGCGTCGGAGCACGTCGAGGCCGCCCATGTAAGGCTGCAACGCCGACGGCAGCGCGATCGAACCGTCGGCCTGCTGGTAGTTCTCGAGCACCGCGATCAAGGTACGCCCAACGGCCAGTCCAGAGCCGTTGGGCGTGTGGACGAACTGGGTCTGCTTGGCGCCGCCCGCCTTGGCGCGCGCGCGCATGCGGCGCGCCTGGAAGTCGCCGCAGTTCGAGCAGCTCGAGATCTCGCGATAGGCGTCCTGGCCGGGCAGCCAGACCTCGATGTCGTAGGTCTTGCGCGCCGCGAAGCCCATGTCGCCGCTCGACAGCACGAGCACGCGGTAGGGCAAGCCGAGCCGCTTCAGGACCTCCTCGGCGGCGCCGGTCATGCGCTCGTGCTCGGCGTCCGATTCTTCGGGCCTGCAGATCGACACCAGCTCGACCTTGGAGAACTGATGCTGACGGATCATGCCGTGGGTGTCGCGGCCGGCCGCGCCGGCCTCGGAGCGGAAGCACGGCGTGTAGGCGGTGAAGCGCAGCGGCAGGCTCGCCGCCTCGAGGATCTGCTCGCCCACCAGATTGGTCAGCGGCACCTCGGCGGTCGGGATCAGCCACAGCCCGGCAGTGGTCCGAAACATATCCTCGGCGAACTTCGGCAGCTGGCCGACGCCGTACAGGGTCTCGTCGCGCACCAACGCCGGCGGCGCAATCTCGGTATAACCGAACTCACCCGTGTGCAGGTCGAGCATGAACTGGGCGAGCGCGCGTTCGAGCCGTGCCAGCGCGCCCTTGAGCACGACGAAGCGCGCGCCCGACAGCCGCGACGCGGTTGCGAAATCCATCAGGCCGAGCGCCTCGCCGAGCGCCGCGTGACCCTTGGGCGCGAAGTCGAACACACGGGGCGCGCCGACGCGGCGCAGCTCGACGTTGGCGGTCTCGTCCGGACCATCGGGCACGTCGGCGGCCGGCAGATTGGGCAGCATGGCGAGCAGCGCCTGCAGCTCGTCGCCGAAGGTCTTGTCCTCGAGCTCGAGCTCCGGCATGCGCTTCTTGAGCGCCGACACCTCCTCCTCGAGGTCGGTCGAATCCTCGTCCTTGCCGCGCGCGACGCCGATCGCGCGCGAGGCCTCGTTGCGCCGCTGCTGCATCGACTGAAGCTCGGTCTGGACCGCGCGGCGCTTGCTATCCAGCGCCAGTACTTGACGCGACAGCGGCGCCAGCCCGCGGCGCGCCAATCCGGCGTCGAAGCCGGCCGGGTCGGAGCGGATCAGGGCGATATCGTGCATGCGGCGGTCAACGATCTGGTATGGCGAAATTGCCGGTTATATACGGGCTTGCGCGTGCCGGGTCCATCGTTCACCGGGTCGGCACATGCCTACGTCGTCTCATGCGCTATTTCTGCGCAGGCCGCACCGGCTCGCCCAGGGTCTGCATCAGCCGGTTCGCCCAGGCGAACATGGAAGCGGCGTGGATCAGGTCGAGAATCTCGAGATCGCTCAGGCCGGCTTGGCGCAGCGGCGCCAAATCGGCGGCGGTCATGCGCTGGGGCGCCCGCGTCAGCTTGGCGGAAAAATCGACGATCGCGCGCCGGCGCGCATCGAGCGCCGTGTCGACGCCCTCGTCGAGCAGGCGCTGCATGACCTCCGGTTGCTTGGTCAGCTCGGCAAAGCGCCGGGCGTGCACCGAGGCGCAGTAGGCGCAGCCGTTGATCCGCGACACCGCGACCGTGGCGAGCTCGCGTTCGGCGCGCGGCAGCCCGCGCGGACCGTACATCACCGCATTGAACAGCGGCGAACGCTGGCCCAGCGCCGCGACGTCGTGGACCAGCAGCAGGTAGTAGGGCGACGTCTTGGCGGTCGGCAGGCTCTTCTCGAGCACCGCGATCTGCTCCGGGGTCGCTTGGTCGACATCGACCGTCTCGAGCCACGAGTCCCAGTCGAGCGCCTCGAGCGTGAAACCGGGCGCGGTCATGCCCGGGCCTCCTCGGCGAGCAGGCGTAGTCCGGCGAGCAGCCGCACCTGATAGCTGACGAAGGAGATCAGCTGCGAGATCGTCACGATGTCGCGCGGACCGAGCCCGACACCCAGCAGTGCCTCGAGATGCGCCGGGGTCGCGCTGCCCGGGGCCGCGGTCAGGCGATCGACGTGGCCGAGGATCGCGGCCAGGCGCGGCGACGGCGCCGCGCTGGCGCCCCGCTGCGCCGCGACGACCAGCGCTTCGTCGCCGCCGACCGCGCGCAGCCGGGCGCGATAGTGCGCGGCCAGCTCGCCGTGCTCGTCGAGCACGGCGATCCGCAGCGCGATCAGCGCGCGCTCGGCCAAGGTCACGCCGGCCGGATCGGCCGGCGCCAGCAGCACGTCATGGCTGCCCTGGGTGTAGCGCACGAGATCGGGTTTTTGCGCACGCAACGCCGCCAGGGGCGACCCCTCGGCAATGCCTGCGACCGCGTCGATCACGTCCGTCATGCCCTGCCCTCCCTCATCGCTCAGATGCCGGTCAATCGGGTCAGCGCCGCGGCGATGCCGGGCGCCGCCGCCTGGATCGGGTTGCCGCTGACCATCCCCTCACCGGCGGTGAAATCGTTGGTCACCGCGCCCGCCTCGTTCAGAATCACGAGCGCGGCGGCGACGTCCCACAGATTGATGTGCAGCTCGACATAGCCGTCGGTCCGCCCGGCGGCGACGTCGGCCAAGCCGAGCGCGCCGGAGCCGCCGAGGCGCAACATCGTGCCCGCCTCGAGCAGGCGATTGCAGATGGCGTGGAACCCCGCGTTGGGCCGGCGCGACGACCAGCCGACCTCGACGGCCGCGCGCGCCAGGTCCATAGTCGCCGCGGCGCGGATCGCCGCACCGTTCAGCGTCGCGCCGTGGCCGCGGCGCGCCGCGAAGGTCTCGCCGAGCGCCGGCGCGACCAGCACGCCGATCAGCGGCGTGCGGTCCTCGAGCAGCGCCAGCGACACGCAGAAGCGCGGCGCGCCGCGCATGAAATTGGCGGTGCCGTCGATCGGATCGACCACCCAGCGCAGGGCGCCGGCGCGCGCCACCCCGCCCTCCTCGCCCTGGAAGCCGTCCTCGGGAAACGCCGCCGCGAGCTCGGCGGACAGGAAGCGCTCGACCGCGCCGTCGGCCTCGGTCAGCCAATCCTGCGCGCCCTTGAGGGTCGCGGTCGCCGGCGCCCCCGGCGGCGGCCGCGCGGTCAGGGCGAGCGCGCCGGCCGCAGCGGCGACGGCCAAGGCGCGCTCGAAGCGGCGTTCCAAGGCGGTCCTCATGGTCACTCCCGCCCCGGCACGAAGAACGGCGTGCTCTCGAGCTCGGGCTCGGCGAAGGCGTCGAGCTCGCGGCGCATGTGCGCGATATCCTCGCGGAAGATCGCGGCCGCGATCGCTGCGGTCAGGCGATCGGCGCCGTAGCCGATCCCCGGGATCTCGCCAGTCACCGCGCCGATGCTCGGCATGGCGGCGATGTTGAACACATGGATGCGTTCGAGCTCGGCCGGGCCGTCGAGCCGGCGCCGCTGCAGCTCGAAGCCGTCGCCGAGATAGGGATAGAGCGCGAGATGGGGCCGCGCCAGCGCCGGCGGCGGCGTGTAGCGATCGCCCCAGGTGGCGATCTCGGGCGCCAGCGCGGCGAGCTCGCGGCACGCGCGCAGGTCGATCGCGAAGCCGGTTGCGACGACCAGGAAGTCGGCGTCGCGCGGCGTCGCATCGCCCTCGATCCGCACCACCACGCGCGCGCCGTCGCGCGCCGCCGCGGCGACCGGCGCGTTGAAATGGATATTGAAGCCGGGTTGGCGGATCGTGCGCAGCACGGTCTCGTGCGGCGGCGGCGGCGCGTGGTCGTCGCGATAGACGAACAGCGACCAGCGCTCGGCGTCGTCGAGCGCGCCGACCCCGGCGAAAAATCCCGCCAACGCCGCGCCGCGCCCCTTGTTGACCTGGGGCAGCACGTCGCGGCGCACGTACATGTCGACCTGCGCGGCGCCGGCCTCGAGCGCGGTCGCGGCATTGTCCCAGGCGGCGTCGCCGCCGCCCAGCACGGCGATGCGCCGGCCCTTGAGACGCCCGAAGTCGATCGCCTCGTTGGCGTGCGCCGCCAGGTCCGGCCACAGCCCGCGGTCGACGAGATCGGGCGTGTGCAGCCCGCCGGCGCCGCCGCGTCCGGTGGCCAGCACGACGCGCCGGGCATGGAGCAGCCGCGTGCCCGTGCCGGTCTCGACCGTGATCGCGATCGCGCCTCCTGCAGGCGCCAGCCGCGTCACGGTCGCGCCGTTCTCGATCGGCAGCGCGAGCACACGCTGCAGCCAGCCGAGATAGTCCATCCAGACGTCGCGTGGGATCTTGTAGAGCCGCTCCCAACCGCCGGGGCCGTCGCTGGCCTCGTACCATGCGCGGAAGGTCAGCGACGGAATGCCCATCGCTGGTCCCGGCAGATGCTTGGGCGAGCGCAAGGTCGCCATGCGCGCGAAGGTCAGCCACGGTCCCTCGCGGCCGGCTGGGTTCTGGTCGAGCACGCGGATGTTGCGCACACCGGCGAAGATCAGGCCGGCGGCCGCAGCGATGCCGCACATGCCGGCACCGATCACGACCACGTCGATCAAAGGCTGGCCATCCGGCCCCGGCTTGGTCGCGGGCCAATGGCGCGGCGGCAGCCCCAGCAGCTCGAGGTCGCGCGCGACCCGCCGCTCGTGCGCGGCCAGGCCCGACGCAGCATCGCACGCCTCACGCGGGCTCATGCGCCATCCCGCTCCGGATGTCGAACGCTAGGTCGATTGCGCGGCCTCGGCGGCTTCGCGCTGGGCACGCTGGCGCTCGATCAGCTTCGCTGCCCAGATCGAGGCTTCGTAGAGCACGTACATCGGCAGCGCCAGGCTCATCATGCTGAGCGGGTCGGGCGGGGTGAAGATCGCCGCAAACACGACGATGCCGAGGATGGCATAGCGGCGCTTGGACGCCAGGTCCGCCGCGCTTATGAGGCCGACCCGCACAAGCAGGGTCAGCAGCACCGGCAGTTGGAAGGCCAGCCCGAAGGCAAAGATCAACGTCATGACCAGCGACAGGTATTCATTCACTTTGGGCACGAGCTCGATCGGCAACGTGCCTTCGCCACCGGGTGTCTCGCCCAAGGTGATGAAAAACTTCCAGGCGAACGGGAAGATCACGTAGTAGACCAGCGCGCCGCCCATGAAGAACAGCACCGGCGTCGCCAGCAGGAACGGCAGGAAGGCGCGGCGCTCATTGCGGTAGAGCCCGGGCGCCACGAACATCCACAGCTGGGTCGCGATCACCGGGAACGAGATGAACGTCGCCGTCCAGAACGCCACCTTCATGTAGGTGAAGAAGGCTTCCGTCAGGTTGGTGAAGATCATGTGCCGGCCGACCTCGCCGGCAAATGCCTCGGCGAGCGGACGCGTCAGGAACCCGTAGATATCCTTCGCGAAGTAATAGCAGCCGATGAACGCGACGAGCAGCGTCAACACCGACCAGACCAGCCGGTTGCGCAGCTCGATCAGGTGATCGAGCAGCGGCATCTTCTTGTCGTCGATGTCGTCGTCCTTGTCGTCTTTCTTGTCGGCGACGGGATCAGCCACGGTCATGCGGGCTCGACTGGCTGCCCGCCGGCTCGAGCGCCGGCGGGTGGACCGTGACCGGCGGCGACTGCGTCGGCAGCGGCTCGGGGAACGGCAGGTGCGGCTCCTCGGGCGCGGCCGGCGCCGGCGGCTCGCTGAGCGGCGTCGCGACGTCTGCAGGCGGCTCGATCGACGCGGTCGCGGTGGACGGCTCGGGCGGCAGCGGGTTGAAGAGCTTCTCGACCTCGACCGGATCGAGGCTCTTCTCGACGTCGGCGGTCAGCTGGCGGCCGGCGTCCTCGAGCTCCTTCTTGACGTCGGGGATCTCGGCCTCGCGCGCCATCTGCTCGAGGCTACGCTGGAACTCGGCGGCGACCTGACGGGCGTGGCGCACCCAGTAGCCGAGCGTGTTCAATGCCTTCGGCAAATCCTTGGGCTTGATCACGAGCAGCGCGATCACGCCGATCACCAGAAGCTTGGACCACTCCAAATCGAACATAAGTCGCCGCGCGATCGATCCGGATGCTGCGGAAAAAAATGCGGCCGAGGCGCTCGCCCCGGGGCGGCCGGACTATGGCAGACCTTGCCGGGGGTCGCAACGCCACCCCGGCGCCCTACCCTGCTTCAGGTAGGCCCTCAGCGTCGCGGCATAAAGCCCCTTTGCACGCGCTAAATAGCCGCGCTCGGACGGCGCGTCAAAACGGCTCGTCGACCCCCGCCGCGGCGATCCCGGCGGCGCGCGAGCCGTGGCCCGGTTTGGCGGCGTCGTCGTCGTCCTCGTCGTCGTCCGCCGCAGCGTGATCGACCGTGTCGGCGGCATCGTCGGCGTCATCGGCCGCCGCCGCAGCAGCCGCCGCCCGCTCGGCGCGGATCTCGGCCTCTTCCTTGGCGTCGTCCTCGGCGTCGTCGCCCTCGACCTTCTCATCCTCGCGCATCGCCAAGGTCGTGAAGGCCGGCCGGCGATCGAGCAGGCCGGCGGCCTTGAGCTCGTCGACGCCCGGCAGGTCGCCGACGTTGGCCAGACCGAAATGGATCAGGAACTCGTCGGTGGTGACCCACAGCGCCGGGCGACCGGGCGTCTGCTTGTGGCCGCGCGGCTTGATCCAGCCGGCCTCGAGCAGCTGGTCGAGCGAGCCCCGGCTCAGCGCGACGCCGCGGATGTCCTCGATCTCGGCGCGCGTCACCGGCTGGTGGTAGGCGATGATCGCCAGCGCCTCGATCGCCGCACGCGACAGCCGCCGCGGCACCTCGACGGTGAGGCGCAGCACCGAGGCCAAGTCCGACGCGGTGCGGATCGCCCAGCCGCCGGCGACCTCGGCCAGCTGGATGCCGCGGCCGGCATAGGCCTCGGCCAGCTGCGCCAGGATGGCCTTGACGTCGGTGCCGTCGGGCAGATGCTCGGCCAGCTCCGTTTCGGTCAGCGGTTTCGGGCTCGCGAACAGCAGAGCCTCGACCAGCCTGACGGGGAAATCGATCTCGCTCACGATGGGTCCACCCGCGTTGCTGCCTTGAGATAAATCGGGCCGAAGGTCTCGAGCTGACGCAGCAGGAGCCGG
>JACQAI010000512.1 GCA_016195115.1 Pseudomonadota bacterium | reverse complement strand
GAAGCCGATCGATCGGGTGGCGTCCTCGTCGCCGTCGGCCGGTTCGTCGCCGGCGGTGGTGCGCTCGCCGCTGAGCTCGCCGAGGGCGGCGGCCGACCAGCCGAGCGACCCGCTCGCCGCCAGCCCCGCCGCGCTGCGCATGATGCGGGTCCACAGGCTCATGGCGGACAGTATGCCACATCCCGCTTTGCTGCGTTGCGGAATCAGCCAAATGGGGGAGATCCATCCAGAACCTGCGGAGAATCTGATGGCAGGTCCGGTTCTTGCACCCATCTATGCTGCAACGCAATAAGCGAGAACCCGATGGCCAGCACCCGCAAGCTCGTGCCCGCCGAAGCCTGGCAGCTCGCCCGCCACTTGCTGGCGCTGAGCCCCGACGAGCGGCGCCTGCGCTTCCACGGCGCGGTCGCCGACGCCGTCATCGAGCGCTACTGCCGGCGGGTCGACTGGTTTCGCACCGTGGCGGTCGGCCATTTCGTCGACGGCCGGCTGCGCGGCGTCGCCGAGCTCATCCTCGAGCGCAGCCTGTGGCCGCGCGCCGGCGAGATCGCGGTCACGGTCGAGACGCCGTGGCGGGGCCGCGGCGTCGGCACCGAGCTGATGCGCCGCGCCGTCACAGTCGCGCGCAACCGCGGCGCCCGCCGGCTCCTGATGCTGTGTCGGATCGAGAACCGGCCGATGCACCGTATCGCCGCCAAGCTCGACGCTCAGTTGCGCGTCGACAGCGGCGCGGTCGCGGCCGACCTCGGGCTGACCCTTGCGACGCCGTGGACCATGCTCGAGGAGCTCGTGCTCGACGGCACCGGCCTGTTGGCGCCGTAGGCGCCAGAGGACACACAACAGAGGACTGATTTCTGTCTTCTGGCGTCTGTCGTCTGCCCTCTGGCTAGGCCAGCGCCATGCCGTTGTCGAGCGGCAGGGTGACGACGCGGTTGCGGCCGTCCTGCTTGGCGCGATAGAGCGCCTGGTCGGCGCGCTCGACGACCTGCTCGAAGGCCTTGCCGTTCTTGTAGGTCGAGATGCCGATGCTGACCGTGAAGCGGATCGCGCCCTGCTCGGTCGTGATCGCGAGCTCCTCGACCATGTGGCGGATACGCTCGGCGACGATGTTGGCGCCGTCGGGCTCGGTGTGCGGCAGGGTCAGGACGAACTCCTCGCCGCCGTAGCGCGCCAGGATGTCGTGCGGCCGCAGCGCCTTGGCGCAGATGTCGGCCAGCGCCTTGATCGCCAGGTCGCCGACCGGATGGCCGTAATTGTCGTTGATGCGCTTGAAGTGGTCGATGTCGAGCATCAGGACCGAGAAGGCGAGGCCGTGGCGGCGCGAGCGCGTCTCCTCCTTGCGCGACAGCTCGGTGAAGTAGCGCCGGTTGAGCAGGCCGGTCAGCGGGTCGGTCATCGACTCGATGAGCAGGCGGTGCTCGTACTCGGCGAGCTTGTTCATCGCCAGCGCGGTGACGACGATGACGATCATCGAGAACACGCGGTTGGTCACGCCGTCCCAGATGTTCTCGGGCGGCGCCATCGAGTAGCCGAGCACGGTGAGGACGACGGCGAACCCGGCGACCGTCCACAGCAGCGCCTTCGTGCGCACGCGATAGAGCGGCATCATGGCGACCGGGTAGAGCTGCGACTCGTTCATCTCGACGTTGGTCAACAGGTCGGACATGAACAGCCCGCCGCACAGCAGCAGCGCCACCACGGCGCGCAGGCTGTCGGGCAGTTTCAGCCAAGCCTGGACCATGCGCGTCTCCTCCGCGGTCGCGTCGGTAGCTAACTACCTGATGCGAGCCGCGCGGGGCAAGCCGTCTTGCGGTCGCACGGCGGCTCGGCCGGCGCTGCTCTACCGGTGCGCGCGCTTGCGTGGCCCGGGAGCGGGCGCTACTTGTTGCGCACGCATCCCGATTCGGGGGAGTTCCCGGTGGCCCAACCCGTGCGTAAAAGCGCGTCCGACAACGCGATTTCGGCCGCGCTCGCCGAGCTTCAGGCGCTGCTCGGCGAGCGGTTGACGACCTCGGCGGCGATCCGCGAGCAGCACGGCCGCGACGAGTCCTACCACGCCGGCTACCCGCCGGACGCGGTCGCCTTCGCGCGCACCACCGACGAGGTCGCGACAATTGTAAGGATCTGCGCGGCCCACGGCGTGCCCGTGATCCCGTTCGGCACCGGCACCTCGCTCGAGGGCCACGTCGCGGCGCTGCACGGCGGCGTCACGATCGACCTCACCCAGATGAACCGCGTGCTGCGGGTCGGCGCCGCTGACATGGACGTCACGGTCGAGGCCGGCGTGACGCGCAAGGCGCTCAACGAGCATCTGCGCGACACCGGGCTGTTCTTCCCGATCGATCCCGGCGCCGACGCCTCGCTCGGCGGCATGACGGCGACCCGCGCGTCGGGCACCAACGCGGTGCGCTACGGCACGATGCGCGAGAACGTGCTGGCCTTGACCGTGGTGCTGGCCGACGGCCGCGTCATCCGCACGGCGCGGCGCAGCCGCAAGTCGGCGGCCGGCTACGACCTGACCCGGCTGTTCCCGGTGGCGCGCATCGAGCTGCTCGACGAGGTCCAGATGGACGCCTGCAACCGCTACTCGAAGCTCGACTACGCGGTCGCGCCGACCTTGTTCTTCGAGTTCCACGGTACGACGCGCGGCGTCGCCGAGCAGGCTGAGCAGGTGCGCGAGTTGGCCTCGGGACACGGTGGCGGCGACTTCCAGTGGGCGACCAAGCCCGAGGAGCGCACCAAGCTGTGGCAGGCGCGCCACGACGCCTACTACGCCGCGCTGGCCCTCAAGCCCGGCTGCAAGGGCTGGGCGACCGACGTGTGCGTGCCGATCAGCCGGCTCGCCGACTGCATCGCCGAGACCAAAGAGGATCTCGCCGCGTCATCGATCACCGCGGCGCTGGTCGGCCATGTCGGCGACGGCAACTTCCACCTCGTCTACCTGCTCGACCCGAACAAGCCCGAGGAGATCGCCGAGGCCTCGGCGCTCAACGACCGCATGGTGGCGCGCGCGCTCGCCATGGAGGGCACGTGCACCGGCGAGCACGGCGTCGGCTACGGCAAGCTCGGCTTCATGCAGGCCGAGCACGGCGACGCGGTTTCGGTGATGCGCCAGATCAAGCTGGCGCTCGACCCCGCCAACCTGATGAATCCCGGCAAGCTCGTCCGCGTCTGACGCAGCGCAGGACGCCGCAAAGGAAGACCGTCATCCTCGCGCTTGGCGTGAGGGTGAGTGAAGAAACGTCGGGTTCCGGAGGAGGCCATGAAGCTGCTGTCCAATCTGCCGATCGCAGTCAAGATCCTGATCGCGGTCGGCCTGATGACCGTGCTCGCGGCGGCGGTCGCCGGCGGCGCGATCCGCGAGCTCAACCGGCTCAACCAGCTGACCCAGAAGCTGGCGCACGACGACGCGCACAGCCTCTATCTGGCGTCGACCTCGAACGAGCGCATGACCCGCGCGCACCAGCTCACCATCGAGCTGATCCTGGCCAGCGACCGCAGCGAGATCGCCGAGATCGAGCGGCGCATCGATGAGCAGCTGCAGCAGCTCAAGGTGCTGATGGGCGAGCTCCGCCCGTTCATGGACGGCGCCGAGGAGGAGCGCACCTTCGCCGAGGCGGTCAGCGCGCTCGACGGCTATCTCCATCTGGCGGCCGAGGTGCGCAGCGCCGCCCGCACCAACGACGATGCCACCGCCCAGAGCCTGCTGCGCCAGGTCGCGCCGATGTTCCGCAAGGTCGACGAAACCCTGGTGCGGCTGGTCGAGCAGCAGGGCCGCGATCTGCTGTCGTCGGCGCAGGACGCCGAGGCGCGCTACTGGATCGTGGTGCAGACCATGATCGCGGTGACGGCGCTCGGCCTCGCCTTGGCGCTGCTCCTGGCGGTGCTGATGATCCGGCTCCAGGTGACCGGTCCCCTGAAGGCAATGACCGAGCTGATGCAGGCGCTGGCCGGTGGCGACCTCGAGCGCACGGTCGCCGGCGTCGGGCGGCGCGACGAGATCGGCGCGATGGCGCGCTCGGTCGAGGTGTTCAAGCAGAACGCGCTCGAGGTGCGGCGACTTGAAGGCGAGCGCGAAGCGCTTGCGCTCCGCACCAGCGAGGAGCGCCGCAGCCTGCTGGGCGGGTTGGCGAGCGGCTTCGAGGCCAGCGTCAAGAGCATGGTCGATGCCGTGGTCGACGCGGCGTCGCGCATGCAGGCGACCGCCGCCAGCCTGGCCGCCGCGGTGCGCGAGACCAGTCAGCGCGCGACCTCGGCGGAGAGCGCCGCGCGCGACGCCGCCGACAATGTCGGCATGGTCGCGGCGGCGAGCGAGGAGCTCAAGACCTCGATCGCGGAGATCGCCCGGCGCACCGAGGACTCGCGGCGGATCGCGCGCCAGGCGACCGAGCAGGCCGACCAGACCGGCGCGCTGATCGCCAAGCTCGATCAGGCCAGCGAGCGCATCGGCGGCGTGGTCGGGCTGATCGGCAAGATCGCGGCGCAGACCAACCTGCTGGCGCTCAACGCGACGATCGAGGCGGCGCGCGCCGGCGAGGCCGGCAAGGGCTTCGCCGTGGTCGCCGGCGAGGTCAAGAACCTGGCCAGCCAGACGGCAAGCGCGACCGACGAGATCACCACCCAGGTCGGCGAGGCGCAGAATGCCGCGCGCGACACCGGCGCCGCGATCACCACGATCGGCGGCACGATCCGCCACATCGAGGAGATCGCGACCGGCGTCGCCGGCGCGGTCGACGAGCAGTCGTCGTCGACCCAGGAGATCGGCCGCAGCGCTGGGCAGGCCGCCCAGGGCACCTCGACCGTCTCGGAAAACCTCAAGGCGATCAGCCAGGCCGCTCAGGCGGCGGGCGGCGGCGTCGAGCAGGTCCTGGGCGCCGCCGCCGCGCTCACCCAGCAGGCGGCCGCGCTGCGCAGCGAGATCGAGCGCTTCCTCGCCGACATCCGCGCCGCGGCGTAGCGGTGACCGTCAATCCCTCCCCCGCGCGTAGCGTAGGGGAGGGATTCTAGAGGCTAGATCTCGACCATGCGCTTGGTGGTCGGGGCGGCCGCGGCGGCCTTGTCCAGGAGCTGGCCGACTTCGTCGTAGGCCTGTTGCGACTGGCGCATCAGGTTGCCCAAGGCGGCGCTCGCCGTGCTGGCGTTGCGCTTCGCGACGTCTTGGCGGATGGCGCGCGCCATCGCCTCGAGGGCGCGCGCGTGCTCGTCGAGGTCGTGCCACAGCGGATTCTCCTCCGCTTGGCCACGACCGGCGCCCAGCGAGCGCCACACTTTGACCCGCATTGTCCTTCCCTCACCAGGCAGCAGACGTGGGCTCAGTGTCCGTCCGATGATTAAACAATACTTTAAAATTGTCGGGAGACCGTCCAAGGCCCAGATTTCACAAGTATAAGCCTTAGCGTTAATTATAGGAACAATTTTAATGAAGCGGTGTCGGCCGGCCCTTTGCCACCGCCGCCGCGGCGCGCAATCTGGCGAGGCGCCCGGCCGTCGGCTAGATTTCGGGCCAACCATAAAGCGCCGGCCCGCGCCGAGACGGACGGCGCGCCAGCAGGAGCTCGTCGGGGCCGGATCGCCGGGTGGAGTATTTCCTTCAGCAGCTGATCAACGGCGTGACCCTGGGCGCGATCTACGGCCTGATCGCGCTCGGCTACACCATGGTCTACGGCATCATCGGCATGATCAACTTCGCCCACGGCGAGGTTTACATGATCGGCGCCTTCATCGCCGTGACCGCGTTCACCGCGCTGGGCGTCGCCGGGGTGACGTTCGTGCCGCTGGCGCTTGCGGTCGTCCTCCTGGTCGCGGTGACGTTCACGGCGGCCTACGGCTGGACGGTCGAGCGCGTCGCCTACCGGCCGCTGCGCGGCGCGCCAAGGCTTGCGCCTCTCATCTCCGCCATCGGCATGTCGATCTTCCTGCAGAACTACGTCCAGCTGCTGCAGGGCGCACGCGTCAAGCCGCTGGCGCCGGTGATTCGCGGCGGCTTCGAGCTCTTGCACGCCAACCAGTTCTCGGTGCAGCTCAGTTACATCCAGTGCTTCATCATCCTGGCGACCGTGGTGCTGATCGCCGTCTTCACCCTGATGATCGCGCGCACGCCGCTGGGTCGTGCCCAGCGCGCCTGCGAGCAGGACCGCACCATGGCGGCGTTGCTCGGCGTCGACGTCGACCGCACGATCTCGCTCACCTTCGTGATCGGTGCGGCGCTTGCCGCGGTCGCCGGCGTCATGGTCACGATGTACTACGGCGTGGTCGACTTCTTCATCGGTTTCCAGGCCGGATTGAAGGCGTTCACCGCGGCGGTGCTGGGCGGCATCGGCTCGCTGCCCGGCGCGATGCTGGGCGGCCTCCTGATCGGCTTGGTCGAGGCGTTCTACTCGGCCTACTTCTCGATCGAGTACAAGGACGTCGCGGCGTTCAGCATCCTGGTGCTGGTGCTGGTCTTCCGGCCGAGCGGGCTGCTCGGCCGGCCCGAGGTCGAGAAGGTCTGACCCGGGTGCCGAGCGCGGTCGACCGGCTCGCCGTCCGCGGCGCTGGGCAGCTCGCCGGACGGCTCAGGGACGCGGCGGCGGCCGCGTTCGTGACCCTGGTGCTGGCGCTGCCGCTGGTCGGGCTGCGCACGGTCGACCAGGGCGGCGCGCTGGTGCTCGAGACGCGCTGGGACTGGGTCGCGATCGGCGTCGCGGCGGTGTTCGTCGGGCGGCTGGCGCTCGGGCTGTTCGCCCACCTGCGGCTGCGCGTCCCGCGCGTGGTGCCGCGCGTGGCGCAGGGCGTGGCGATGCCCTGGCTCGCCTGGGCCGTGGCTGGCTTCGCGGTCGCGCTACCGTTCCTGCCGTTCGCCGACCGCTACGTCATCGACCTCGGTACGACCTTGCTGATCTACGTCATGCTCGGCTGGGGCCTCAACGTCGTGGTCGGGCTGGCCGGGCTGCTCGACCTCGGCTACGTCGCGTTCTACGCCGTCGGCGCCTATGCCTACGCGCTGCTGGCGCTCAATTTCTCGCTGTCGTTCTGGATCTGCCTGCCGCTCGCCGGCCTGCTCGCGGCGCTGTTCGGCATCGCGCTCGGCTTTCCGGTGCTGCGCCTGCGCGGCGACTATCTCGCGATCGTCACGCTCGGCTTCGGCGAGATGGTCCGCATCATCCTGATCAACTGGCAGAGCCTGACCAACGGGCCCAACGGCCTGCCGAGCATCCCGCGGCCGTCTTTCTTCGGCCTGCCGTTCGAGCGCGCGCCGGCCGAGGGTACGACGTCGTTCCATCAGTTCTTCGGGCTCGACTTCGCGCCCGAGCACCGCCTGATCTTCCTCTATCTCCTGATCCTGGCGCTGGCGCTGCTCACCAACGTGTTCGTGCTGCGGCTTCGGCGGCTGCCGCTCGGGCGCGCCTGGGAGGCGCTGCGCGAGGACGAGATCGCCTGCCGCGCCCTCGGCATCAATCCGACCAACGTCAAGCTGTCGGCGTTCGCGATCGGCGCCATGCTGGGCGGCTTCGCCGGCGCCTTCTTCGCAACCCGTCAGGGCTTCATCAGCCCCGAGAGCTTCACCTTCATCGAGAGCGCCACCATCGTCGCGATCGTCGTCCTCGGCGGCATGGGCAGCCAGATCGGCGTCGTGCTCGCCGCGGCGTTCCTGGTGCTGTTGCCCGAGATCGGCCGCGAGTTCGCCCAGTTCCGCATGCTGGTGTTCGGCCTCGCCATGATCCTGATCATGATCTGGCGACCCCAGGGCCTGCTCGGCCACCGCGAACCGACGGTGCGGCTCGGCCGCGCCGCCGCGCCGCGGCCATGAGCGCGCCGCCGCTGCTCGAGGTTGCCGACCTCGAGATGCGCTTCGGCGGGCTGATTGCCGTCGATCAACTCAGCCTGACCGCCGCGGCGCGCGAAATCACCGCGATCATCGGCCCCAACGGCGCCGGCAAGACGACCTTGTTCAACTGCCTGACCGGCTTCTACCGGCCGACCGGCGGCCGCATGGTGCTGCACCACCCGAACGGCGCGCTGGCGCTCGACCGCATGGACGGCTACCGCATCGCGGCGCGCGCCAACGTCGTGCGCACCTTCCAGAACATCCGGCTGTTTCCGGGCATGACCGTGCTCGAGAACCTGCTGGTCGCCCAGCACAACACGCTGATGCGCGCGTCGTCGTTCTCGCTCGCCGGCTTGTTCGGCCTGGCGCGCTTCCGCCGCGCCGAGCGCGCGGCGCTCGAGCGCGCGCGCGACTGGCTGGCGCGCGTCGACCTGCTCGACGTCGCCGATCTCGCCGCCGGCACCTTGCCCTATGGCGCGCAGCGCCGGCTCGAGATCGCCCGCGCGATGTGCGCCGACCCGGTGCTGCTGTGCCTCGACGAACCGGCAGCGGGGCTCAATGCGCGCGAGTCTTCGGCGCTCGGCGCGCTGCTGCTCGAGATCCGCGCCGAGCAGGCCATCGGCATCCTGCTGATCGAGCACGACATGAGCGTCGTGATGGGTGTGTCCGACCACGTCATCGTGCTCGACCACGGGCGCAAGATCGCCGACGGCGCGCCCGCCGCGGTGCGCCACGACGCCGCCGTGATCAAGGCCTATCTCGGCGAGGACGACGACGCGGCGCTGCCGCCGGCGGTCGCCGCCGATCTCCGGGCGGGGCAGGGCGGGGCCTGATGCTGGCGCTCACCGGCGTACACGCGCACTACGGCCCCATCGAGGCGCTGCGCGGCGTCGACCTCGAGGTCGCGCACGGCGAGATCGTCGCCATGATCGGCGCCAACGGCGCCGGCAAGTCGACCCTGCTGATGACGATCTGCGGCGCGCCGGTGCCGTCGGCCGGGCGCATCCTGTTCGACGGTGCCGACATCGCCGGCCTGCCGACCTTCGAGATCGTGCGCCGCGGCATCGCCCAGGTGCCCGAGGGCCGGCGCATCTTCCCGCGCATGACGGTGCTCGAGAACCTGCAGATGGGTGCGGCCGCCGGCGACGCCACGCCGAGCGCGCTGGCCGCCGGGCTCGAGCGCGCCTTCGCGCTGTTCCCGGTGCTGGCCGAGCGCCGCACCCAGCGCGGCGGCACGCTCTCGGGCGGCGAGCAGCAGATGCTGTCGATCGCGCGCGCCCTGATGGCGCGGCCGCGTCTCTTGCTGCTCGATGAACCCTCGCTCGGCCTGGCGCCCATGGTCGTCAAGCAGATCTTCCAGGTGATCGGCGAGATCAACCGCGCCGGCACGACGGTGTTGCTGGTCGAGCAAAACGCCTACCACGCGCTCCGGCTGGCGCATCGCGGCTACGTCATGGCCCAGGGCCGCGTCGTGATGAGCGGCAGCGGCGCCGCCCTGCTCGCCGACCCCGACGTCCGCGCCGCCTACCTCGAAGGCGGCGCCAAGCCCCCGCCCGGCGCGTAGCTCAGGGTCGCGCGGCAGGTCCCTTTGGCTGCAAAGACGCAAAGACACAAAGGGGCGGTGCCGGTGTTTCTTCGCTGCGCCAACAAAACAGACCGTCATCCTCGCGCCAGGCGCGAGGACCCACGCCTTGGGTCACAGCGCGCCGACCTGCGAGAGGGACGCAAAGGGCGCAGAGGACGTTGGTGCCACGCGCGCAGCGCCTCTGCGTTCCTCGGCGTCCTCTGCGGTCAACCCTCCGGCCGTCGGACCGTCACGCCGCCAAGGCGTGGATCCTCGCGCCCAGCGCGAGGATGACGGGTTGGGTTTTGGCGCGAGCGATGAAACCGCCCGACCACGCCCCTTCGCGTCTTTGCGTCTTTGCGGCCAAGCGACCGTGCGGGACGGCAGAACTGCTACGCCGGGACGTTCCAGCCGATCCAGTTGCACAGCGCGCGGCCCATGATCAGCTCTTTGTCGCGCTCCGTGAGCCACGGCAGCTCTTCGGTGAACAGGGTGATGCACTGGCGCCACGAGCACGGCATGCGCGTGATGTCGGTGCCCCAGAACATGCGCGCCGGTCCGAAGGCGTCGTAGACCTGGCGCAGCTTGTCGTGGAGGCTGCGGAACGGATAGCCGTCGTCGCAATAGCCGATCTGGCCGGTCGCCTTGACGGCGACGTTGGGGTACTTCGCCAGCGCGAGCAGCTCGGACAGCCGGCTGTGGGCGCTCGCGCCCATCGTGCGCGGCGGCACCGCCATGTGGTCGACGATCAGCTTGAGGCCGGGATGGCGCTCGGCGGCGCGCGCGACCACCGGCAGGAAATTCGCCGCGGCGAGCGCGACCGGGATGCCGGCGCGCTCAGCGGCCGGAAACAGCCAATCGATAGTGCCGTCGGTCGGCCAGCTCTGGTCGTGCGGCTGGTTGAAGTAGAAGCGCAGGCCGAGCATGCCGGGGCGGCGCTTCCAGGTGTCGATGAGGGTGCGGCTCTCCGGCCGATCGAGGTAGAACCAGCCGAGGATCGCGAAGCGGTCGGGATGGGCGCGCACCGCCTGGACCGCGAGTTCGTTGGAATCCGGATCCCACAGCACCGGATGGATCAGCGCGCGGTCGACCCCGGCCTCGTCCATGGCGGCCAACGCCTGATCCTTGGAGAACGGAAGCTGGCGGTGCTGCGGCGACGGCTTGCCCTTCTCCCACAGGTGGATCTGGGCATCCACGATCATCATGGCGCTGCTCCCTTGAGTCCCGAGGGTGATGGCTTGGTGCCGACCGCGCAATGCAGCGCGTGGGCGGCGATCAGCAGGCCGTCGCGATGCGCCGCGTCGCGCGCCGCGTCCCAGGCCGTGGCCGCTTCGGCCGACATCTGCGCGCGGACGAAATCCTCGCGGTAGCGCCAGATCGGGCCGTCGGGATCGTCGAGGGTGACCAGGAACGGGTAGCACACGAGGTCCCGGAGGCCGGCCGCGCGCAGGCGGCGATAGAGGCTGGCGTCGGCAACTCCGCCGGGCGCGACCGATTGCGGCGGCGTCGTCAAGGTCGTGTGCAGCGACGCTGGCGCACTGACGTTCCACCATTGCGGCAGGTCGATGGCGCGCACGATCACGCCGATGCGGCCGCCCGGCGCGACCACGCGCACCAGCTCGGCGAGCGCGCGATCGGCGTCGCATTCCTCGAGCACGGTGACGGAGAACGCGCAACCGAACGCATTGTCGGCGAACGGCAGCGCCTCGGCGTTGCCGGGCACGAACCGGAGGGTGTCGCCGAGCCCTTCGGCGGCGGCCAGCGCCGCCGCCTCGCGACGCAGGAAGCCGTTGGGATCGACTGCGGTGATCGGGTTGGCGCCGCCCAAGCGGCGCGCCAGCGCGCGGTCGAGCGCGCCCGAGCCGCCGCCGACGTCGAGGATCGCCTCGCCGGGCCGGGGCGCCATCAGGTCGATCAGGGTGCGGAACATCGCCTGGTAGGTCGGCGCGCGGGCGCGGTCCTCGAGCATCGCGACGCCGCCGAGAAACGGCCCGCCCAGGACCACGACGGTGAAATGCCGGGCCAGCGTCGCGATCGCCGGATCCCACTGCGTCGGCGCGAGGAAGAACGGCAGCAGCACCAACGCGGGGCCGGCGCCGGTGATGCGATAGGCGAGCCCGGCATGCACGCCGTCGCGCGCGTCATCCCGCACCGTGTCGGCGGCCAGCGGCGCGAGGAATTCGGTCATGCGCCCGGCGATCGCACCGGACCGGTCGGCGACGACGTCGGACCAGCCGAGCGCGTCATAATCGGCGAGCACCAGGCGTTGCGCGCCGGGCAGGCGCGCCGCCGCCCGCTCGGTGGTCGCGGCGGTGAGGCCGCGGTCGCCGCCGATCAGCAGGGTGCGGGCCGCGACCGCCGCGAACGGCGTCGGATCGAGGCGCACCGGCGCGCACAGCACGGCGCCGGCGACGCGGGTGGGGTGGCGTGCCGCGAAGTCCGCCAAGTCGGCCGGAATCTGGGTCGCGACGTGGGCGGCACCCAGGCCAAGGTGGTCCCACAGCGCCAGGAGGCGCTCGCTCAGCGGCGGATTCGGCATGCCGGCCCAGTGTGCCGTCGAACACCGCCGTGCTGTCAAACGCCGTTCGCCGCGTCGATGGTCTAGATCGTGCGGTACCCTTGCGCTGGGCGCGCCGGAACCGGACAATCGCGGGTCCCTCTTTTTGCGGGCGGAAGGAGACAACCATGAAGAGACTGGCTTCGGGTCTGGCGATCGCCGCGCTGACGATGGCGGGCGGCATCGGCCAGCTATGGGCGCAGGACATCGCGATCGCGGCCGCCGGGCCGATGACCGGGTCGGAGGCGACGTTTGGCGAGCAGATGCGGCGCGGCGCCGAGCAGGCGATCGCCGACATCAACGCCAAAGGCGGCGTGCTGGGCCGCAAGCTGGTGCTCGAGGTCGGCGACGACGCCTGCGATCCCAAGCAGGCGGTCGCGGTCGCCAATCAGCTCGCCTCGAAGAAGGTCGCGTTCGTCGCCGGCCACTACTGCTCGAGCTCGTCGATTCCAGCCTCCGAGGTCTACGCCGAAGCTGGCATCCTGCAGATCTCTCCGGCCTCGACCAACCCGACCTTGACCGATCGCGGCGCCAAGTTCGCCAACGTGTTCCGGGTGTGCGGGCGCGACGACCAGCAGGGCAGCGTCGCCGGCGCGTTCCTGGCCGACAAGTACAAGGGCAAGAACATCGCGATCATCCACGATAAGTCGACCTACGGCAAAGGCCTGGCCGACGAGACCAAGAAGGCGCTCAACGCCAAGGGCGTCACCGAGAAGCTCTACGATTCGGTCACCAAGGGCGACAAGGACTTCACGGCGCTGGTCAGCAAGATGAAGGCGGCCGCGATCGACGCGATCTATTTCGGCGGCTACCAGACCGAAGCCGGGCTGATGGTGCGCCAGGCGCGCGAGCAAGGCCTGCAGGCGCGGCTGATCTCCGGCGACGCGCTGGTGTCGATGGAGTTCTGGTCGATCACCGGCAAGGCGGGCGAGGGCACCTTGATGACGTTCGGGCCCGATCCGCGCAAGTTCCCGTCGGCCAAGACCATGGTCGAGGCCTTCAAGGCCAAGGGCTACGACCCTGAAGGCTACACGCTCTATTCCTATGCTGCGGTCCAGGTCTTCGCCAAGGCCGCGGAGATCGCCAAGTCGGTCAAGGTCGACGACGTCGTCAAGGTCATGCGTTCGACCAAGTTCGACACCGTGCTCGGTCAGCTCGGGTTCGACGGCAAGGGCGACGTCCTCAGCCCAGCGTACGTGTTCTACGAGTGGAAGGACGGCAAGTACGCCGAGATGTGAGGCTCGGGAGTCGGGATTCCGGAGTGGGGGGTCAGGGGCAGCTCATCTCCTGGCACCCGACTCCTGATGCCTGACTCCTGAGATGCGTTTTCTCCTCAACGTCCTGGCCGGCCTCGCGGCGCTTGCGGTCGTGGCGCTGGTCGTCGGGCCGCGCTTCGTCGACTGGAACAGCTTCAAGCCGGAGGTCGCCGCGCTCGCCGAGCGCGCCACCGGGCGGCCGCTCGCGATCGACGGCGATATCGCCTTCTCCTTATTGCCTTCGCCGACCTTGTCGGCGATGGGCGTGCGGCTCGGCAATCCCTCGGGCGCCGCCGAGCCGGAGCTCATGCGCCTGAAGGCGCTCGACGCGCGCATCGCGTTCCTGCCGCTGCTCGCCGGCCGCATCGTCGTCGAGTCGATCGCGCTGGTCGAGCCGACCCTGGTGCTCGACGCTGGGGCCGGCGCGAACGGCTGGGACGCCGGCCTCGACAATCGCCCCCGCTTCGATCGCATCATCGTGGTCGACGGCAGCGTGCTGGTGCGCGCCGGCGACACCATCCTCCGGCTCGAGCGCATCAACGCCGAGATTGTCGCCAACCCGCCGCCGGGACCGCTGCGCGTCAGCGGCGACGTCGCCTGGCAAGGCTTGTCGTGGCGCTTCGAGCTGACCACCGGCCGGCTCGGCGCGGCAGCCCCCCTCAACCTGACGCTCGGGCTGCGCGGCGGCGGCGCCAACCTGCGGGTCACCGGCACGGCGACGCCCGGCGCCGGCCAGACCCTGCTGGCCGGTCGCGTGCGCGCCGACACCACGCGGCTGCCGGCGCTGCTCGCGGCGCTCGGCGTGACCGGCGGCCTGCCGGCGCCGCTCGGCCAGGCCGCGACGTTGGAGGCCGGGCTGGAGGTCACGCGGTCGCGGCTGGCGCTCAACGACGTCACCCTGACCCTGGGCGACGACATGCGCGCCGGCGGCGCGATCGGCCTCAGCTTCGCGGCGCCGCCGGCGTTCGACGTCACCCTCGCGGTCAACCGGCTCGAGGTCGAGCGCTGGATGGCCCGTCTGCCACCCGTGGCTGGCGTCGCCGCGCCGAGCGCGGCGAGCGGCTCGGTGCTGCGCGGCGCCGTCGACCTGACGATCGACGCGGTGCTGTGGCGCGGCGGCGTGCTGCGTCAGGTGCGGCTCAACGGCGCGCTTGGCGATGCCGGCCTGACGATCCGTCAGGCCGGCGCGCAGCTGCCCGGCGGCTCCGACGTCGCGTTGTTCGGCCATCTGGCGTTCGGCGCCGCGCCGCGCTTCGACGGCCATCTCGAGGGCGGCGCCGACAATCTGCGCAGCCTGTTCGACTGGCTGCAGATCGACCTCGGCGCGATCCCGCCAGACCGGTTGCGCCGCGTCTCGGTGATCGCCGGCGTGTCGTTTACCGCCGACAGGCTGGAGCTCGCCAATATCGACCTGCAGTTCGACGCCTCGCGGCTGACCGGCAGCGTCGTCGCCGCGCTCGGCGCGCGCCCGGCGCTCTGCGCCAACCTGCAGCTCGACCGGCTCAATCTCGAGGCCTATCTGCCGCGCGCCGGCGCCGCGGCACGCGCCGGGCCGCCACGCGAGCCGCCGCCGGAGCCCTTCGCGTGGCTGACCGCGCTCGATGCCAACCTGCAGCTCCATGTCGACCAGCTGAGCTGGGACACCCTGCCGATGCGCACCGTGGTCGCCAACCTGACCTTGGAGCGCGGCACCGTGAGCCTGCACGAGCTCAGCGCCGAGAGCATCGCCGGGGTGCGCGCGACTCTCGGGGGGGTCGTCCGGCGCGCGCGTTGGCCGGCCGAGACCGAGCTCACCCTGACGGCGCAGGCGAGCGATCCCTCGCGCTTCCTGCAGCTGCTCGGCTGGGATGCCGCGACGCCGGCGCTCGGACCGCTGGCGCTGTCGCTCG
The DNA here is from genome assembly GCA_016195115.1 of Pseudomonadota bacterium. Lineage (GTDB taxonomy): Bacteria > Pseudomonadota > Alphaproteobacteria > Elsterales > Elsteraceae > JACQAI01. Next base: position 1,122 of record JACQAI010000512.1, on the reverse strand, counting down.
CCGCCACCGGGCCGCTCGACCGCCTGCACCTCGCGCTCGAGGCCGAGCTCGCCGGCGGCACGCTCGGCGCCGCCGCCGAGGCCGACCTGGCGACGCCGGGCGGTGCGGCGCGCGGCGCCGTGACGATGCGCCATCCCGAGACGCTGCGCCTGCTGCGCGCGCTCGTGCCGTCCTATCGGCCGAGCGCCGAGGGCATCGGCGCGCTGTCGCTCGCCGCCACGCTCAGCGCGACCGCGGGGCAGCTCGAGCTCACCGACGGCACGCTGGCGCTCGGGCCGGCGCGGATCGCGGCGCGCGCCGCCGCCGATCTCGCCAATCCGCGCCTCGGCGTGACGGTGACGCTCAGCGCCCCGGCCCTGGTGCTCGACCCGCTGCTGTCGCGCCGGCTCGCCGCGCGGCCGTCGGCGCCGCTCGGCCCGGATCTGTGGGCGCTGCTCGCCGGGGCGCCGGCGGCGCTTGCCGGGTTCGCCGCGCTCGACGCCGACGCCACGATCGAGCTCGGCGCGCTCGACTACCAGCGCCACAGCGCGACCAACTTGCGGCTCGAGCTCGGCTTGCGCGAGCGCGCCGTCACACTGACGCGCTTGAGCGCTGCGGCCTGGGATGGCCGCGTCGAGCTGAGCGGCGCGCTCGCCCCCGCGCTGGCGCTCAAGCTCGGGCTGAGCGACGTTGCGATCGGGCCGGCCGCCGATGCGCTGCTCGGTCTGCCCGGCCTCGACGGCAAGCTCGGGCTGACGCTCGATCTGACGGCCGGCGCCGCGGCCGACGGCGAGCTCGCCAAGTCGCTGGCCGGCAGCGGCCGCGCAATGCTGCGCGCCGGCTCACTGCCCGGCTTCGATCTCGAGGCCCTCAACGGCCTGCTGGAGCGCAGCGCGGCGGGCAACGCCGGCGATCTGCCGCGCGCGGTCGAGCAGGATCTGGCGCGCGGCCGCAGCGCCTTCACCACGCTTGCGGGCGGGCTCAGCGTGCGCGGCGCCGCCATCGCGACCGACGATGCGGCGATGACCGGCGAGGCCGGCACGGTCGCGCTCGGCGGCGCGCTCGACCTCGCGGCGCGCGCGCTCGACCTCAAGCTGGCGCTGCAGCTCGCCGGCGATCGCAGCGCGCCGCCGGCGCGCCTCA
>JACQAI010000511.1 GCA_016195115.1 Pseudomonadota bacterium | reverse complement strand
GGATGCGCCACAGCACCAGGGTCTCGAGGCTCTCGGCCTGGCCGCACAGGAAGGTGAACAGCGAGAAGCCCAGCATCGCGGTGACGATCACGCCGCGTCGGCCGAAGCGCGCGACCAGCCAGCCGGTCATCGGCGTCATCACTGCGGTCGCCAGGATGTTGAAGGTCATGATCCAGGCGATCTCGTCGGGGGTCGCCGCCATGGCGCCGCGCATCTGGGGCAGCAGGGTCGAGGCGATCAGCAGGGTGGTCGAGTAGAGCGTCGAGCCGAGCACGACCGACACCATGATCATGATGCGGCGCCCGATGGAGGGCGCGCCGGGGCTGTCGGCGGGGTCGACCGGGACGGGGGCAGGGGCCGGCGCGTCGGCTTGTGCAGCAGCGGACATGCTTGAAATCGTATGCCAGAAGATAGTAAGCTAGACAATCATAACGATGGATACTATCTGAGGCCGCCTTGCCCGACACCGCGTCCGGTCCCGCTCCCCAAAAGGCCACCGACGAGCGCGAGATCGGCTTCGTGATCGCCGACGTCGGGCGGCTGATGCGCACGCTGTTCGAGCGCCGGGTGCGGCGCCTGGGCCTGACCCGGGCGCAATGGCTGGCGCTCAACCGGCTGCACCGCCACCCGGGCGCGACCCAATCCGAGCTCGCCGAGATGCTCGAGGTCGAGAAGCCGACCGCCGGTCGGATCATCGACCGCATGGAACGCAAGGGCTGGGTCGAGCGGCGCGCCGATGCGGCCGACCGGCGGGTCAATCGCCTGCATCTGACCGCCGCGGCGGCGCGCATCGAGGCCGAGCTGCAGGCGATCGGCGCGGCGCTGGTCGACGACGCCCTGGCCCTGCTGGCGCCCGCCGAGCGCGTCCAGCTCGGCGAGCTGGTCGGCCGCATGAAGCGGCGGCTGCAGGCGATCGCCGAAGCCGAGCCGGCGCCATGATGCGGCCGCACCCCCGCGTCGTGCGCGGCTTCCTGCTGATCGCCGTGCCGGTCGTGCTGGTGCTCGCCGCCGGCGTGCTGTGGCTGCGCGGCGGCCGCTCGGTCAGCACCGAGAACGCCTACGTCAAGGCGCACATCGCGCAAGTTGCGCCCGAGATTTCTGGACGCGTCGCCGAGGTGCTGGTGCGCGACCACATGGCGGTCACGGCCGGCCAGCTGCTGGTGCGCATCGATCCGGCGCCGTTCCAGCTGGCGCGCGACAAGGCCGCGGCCGAGCTCGACGCCGCGCGCATCGCCGTCGAGACCATGCGGGCGACCTGGGTCGAGACGCGCAGCGAGCTCGCCGAGGTCGAGGCCCAAGCGGAGTACTTGAGTCGCCAAGCTTCGCGCCAGCAGACCCTGGCGGACCGCGCAGTCGCCTCCGTGACCAAGCTCGACGAAGCGCAGAACGCCGCGCAGGTGGCGCGCTTCCGCATCACCGTGGTCAAGCGCCGGCTCGAGCGCGTGCTCGCCAGCCTCGCCGGCAATCCGCAGCTGCCGACCGAGCAGCATCCGCTGGTGCGCGAGCGGCAGGCCGAGCTCGAGCGCGCCGAGCTCGAGCTCGCGCGCACCGCGATCACGGCGCCGATCGCCGGCAATGCGGTCGCCGTCAAGCTGCAGCCGGGCGATCAGCTCAAGGCCGCGACGCCGGTATTCGCCGTCATCGCCGACACGCGGCCCTGGGTCGAGGCCAACATGAAGGAGACCGACCTGACCCACGTCGTGGTCGGCCAGAAGGCGACGGTGGTGCTCGACATCTATCCCGACACCGCCTGGGCGGCCGAGGTCATGAGCATCAGTCCCGCGACCGGCGCGGAGTTCGCGATCCTGCCGCCGCAGAACGCCTCGGGCAATTGGGTCAAGGTGGTGCAGCGCCTGCCGGTGCGCGTGCGCCTGTTGCCCTACGACGGCGAGCCGCCGCTGCGCGCCGGCATGACGGCGACCGTGACGATCGACATCGGCCGCGAGCGCAGCCTCGCGGGCCTGTTCGGCGGCAGCGCCGCGGCGCTGCCGCGCGCGCAGCCCTAACCGCGGGTCAGCCCGGGCCGTCGTGCCGGCACGGGCGTCGGCGCGCCGGGCCGCAGGCGATAGTGCCAACCGTCGCCCGCGCATTGAACGCAGGCTTCGCCCTCGTGCTCGCCGGTGGCGCGGCAGGCCGCGCAGGCGATCCAATCGTCCCACGCCGTCGCCGCCTTGAAGCGGCCCTCGCACCGCCCGCCTTCGCCGGTGCGGGAACGGGCAGCGCAGCGCTGGCCGATGTGCTCCGAGTAGATCGAGACGGTGCCGCACTCCGTGCAGCAGGCCTTCGGTCGGGGTTGCTTGGCCATCTCGGGTTCCGGTCGTTGGGGCTCGGGCGCGGGTGCGCCGTCGAAACCCCAACGCCTGAGGCCGGAACTCGATCCCTGCCGCGCCGCCGCCGCGGCCCGGGTGCCCCGATCGGCGCATTTCGTCAGGCTGGCCGGTCGCCTATGCTGGCGCCCGAACCGGGGGCGAGGGCGTCGTGCGCCTGCGATGGGCTGGGTTGGGGCTGGTGGCGCTGCTCGCGGCGTGCGGCGGTGGGCGGGAGGCGGCGCGTCTGCCGCCGGGGCCGCCGGTCAGCCCGCTGGGCGAGCCGCTGATCTCGGCGACGCCGGGCACGGCGTGCGATGTCGCGCTCGCCCAATGGTTCGACCGGGTCGACGGCAATCGCGACGGCATGCTCGACATGGCCGAGTTCAGCGCCGCCGCGGCACGCTGGTTCGCGCTGATGGATGCCAACGGCGACGGCTCGGTGACCCCCGACGAGCTGACGACCTTGCGCTTGAAGCTGGTGCCGCCGCCGCCGCCACCCAAGCGCGGCTCCGAGGAGGAGCTCGCCGAGCGCCGGCGCGAGCGACAGGGCCGCGGCTGGTTCGACGGGCCGGCGCGGCGCGGCCCCAACGAGCAGCCCGATCCCGTGATGTCGGCCGACGTCAACCTCGACAACCGCGTCACCCTCGACGAGTTCCAGGCCCAGGCCGCGCGCACCTTCGCGGCGCTCGACCGCAACCGCGACGGTCGGCTGAGCAAGGACGAGGTCGCGGCGAGCTGCCCGCGGCGGTCGTGAAGCGTCGCGTCGCGGCCGTGCTATGATGGCGCGGTCGAGGAGGTGCCGATGACCGCCCAGCTCGCGCGCATCAGCCTGGCCGAATTCGCGGCCGATCCGGCGCGCCATCGCGAGATCGCGCGCGTGGTCGATCGGTCGCTCCAGGAGCTCGGGTTCTTCGTCATCACCGATCACGGCGTACCGCGCGGGCTGATCGACGCCACCGTGACGGCCGCCAACGATTTCTTCGATCGGCCGATGGACGAGAAGCAAGCGATCCGCAGCCAGGTGCAGGGCTCGCCGCGCGGCTACCTGCCGATGGGGCTCGAGACGCTGGCTTCTTCGCTCGGCCACAAGACGCCGCCCGACATCAAGGAAGGCTTCGGCATGGGGCCGCTCGGGGTGGCGGCCGAGAAGGCCGTGATCGCGGGCATCGGCGCGACCTATACGCCGAACCGTTGGCCGGCGCGTCCGAGCGATTTTCGCGACACCGTGACGGCCTACTACCAGGCGATGGAACGGCTGACCGCGCTGCTCATGGAATTGTTCGCGGCCGCGCTGAGCTTGCCGCCGCACTTCTTCGCCGACCGCTTCTCGGCGCACAACAGCACCTTGCGCCTGATGAACTACCCGGCACAGAGCGCAGCGCCGGCGCCCGGGCAGCTGCGCGCCGGGGCGCACACCGACTACAGCGCGCTCACCATCCTGCTCGGCCAGGACCGGCCGGGCGGTCTCCAAGTGCGCCGGCCCGACGGCACCTGGATCGACGCGCGCACCGCGCCGCACGACTTCGTGATCAACGTCGGCGATCTCATGATGGCGTGGTCGAACGACACCTGGCTGTCCAACATGCACCGCGTCGCCAACCCGCCGGCCGGCACCGGCGACGAAGCACGGCGGCTGTCGATCGCCTATTTCTGCAACCCGAACGACGATCTGCTGATCGAGTGCCTGCCGACCTGCTGCGGCCCCGAGCGCGCCGCCAAGTACCCGGCGTTCCGCGCCGGCGAGCACCGCTTCCGCAAGATCGAGGCCTCCAAGGCCGCGCTGGCCGCCGCCGAACGCGGCGCGTAGATCGGTTGACGCCGGCGACCAGCCGGGCGCTTACGTTCACATCGATCGGCCTTCAATCCACGCCCCGGTCCGAGAGGGCGATGAAGCCGCGGCGACTTCACCGCGGATGCGACGTTCTTCACGACGCAGCTGTGCCCGGCCGACTGACGGCTTCAGTGAGGCCGCGGCGACTTCACCGCGGAAACGGTGGTAACGGGGCGCCTCGACCCCGAGGACGTCGGCGCTTCAATGAGGCCGCGGCGATTTCGCCGCGGAGACCTTCGTCACGCTGCCTACGTCCTTACTCAAATAGGGTGGCTTCAATGAGGCCGCGGCGATTTCGCCGCGGAGACTCTGTTGGTGGCGCCAATTTCCGAGCGCCAGATGCGTGGCTCGATGCCGTCTCTGAAGCCGTCCTCGTCGTCCCGTCGGTGATCATCCCGATCTCGGCGACGCCCGACAGAAACTATCTCATCAACCACCGCCATCCGGATGCGGCACGGATCACCATCGTGGACGACTATCCGTTCTCTTTGGATCCGAGGCTGTTCTGATCGGGATCGCGCCCGCGCGTGGTATGACGAGGGCCGCGCGCCTCGACGGCGCTTTCGGCGGATGAGCCCGTCAGGGCGACTTGTCCGGCTCGTCGCCCAGCTCGGCCAACAGTGTCGCCACGGCTTGGCGCAACTTGGGTAGGTCGTCCCGCGCCGTGCGCCAGACGACAGAGTCATCGACGGCGGCATAGCCGTGAATGAGCATATTGCGGAGAGCCACCGCGCGGGCGAGGTCGGGTATCCGGGCGGCAAGCTCCGGACTCGTCCTG
>JACQAI010000490.1 GCA_016195115.1 Pseudomonadota bacterium | reverse complement strand
CTCAACGGCGCGGTCAAGGCCTACCTGACCGCGATCGACGCCGAGGCGCTCGACGAGGCCGACCAGGCCCGTCTGAGCGAGATCCTCGCCTTCATCACCAACCTCGAGCACGCCGGCGACGTCGTCGAGAAAGGCTTGATGGCGATCGTCGCCAAGCGGATCAAGCGCGGCCTCGCCTTCTCGCCCGAGGGCCAGGCCGAGATCCGCGCCATGCTCGAGCGCCTCGAGGGCAATCTACGCACCGCCGCCGCAGTGTTCATGACCGACGACGCGCGCGCCGCCCGCCAGCTGATCGCCGAGAAGGAAGTGTTCCGCGATCTCGAGCATCGCGCGACCGAGGGCCATTTCGGCCGCGTACGCGCCGGCCGGGTCGAGTCTGTCGAGACCAGCGCCTGGCATCTCGACGTGCTGCGCGACTTGAAGCGCATCAATGCCCACATCGCGGCCGCCGCCTACCCCACGCTCGAGCGCCGCGGCGAGCTCTTGCCGAGCCGGCTGCGCCAGGACAGCTGAGCCCACGCTGAGCTTTAAACGTGCCGAACGCTGCGGTCGTCGCCGCGCGTTCATGGATACGTTCCTATGCGTGGTGGCAGGCGACCAGCGCGCCGTCCGGCCGCGGCGTCAGACGCGGACGCTCGCGCGAGCAGACGTCGGTCGCCAGCGGGCAGCGGGTGTGGAAAGCACACCCCGGCGGCGCATTCGACGGGCTCGGCAGTTCGCCGCTCAATATCGTCCGCCGCTTGGCGCGCTGCGCGACCGGATCGGCTTCCGGCACCGCCGACATCAGGGCACGCGCATAGGGGTGCTTGGTCGCGGCGAAGAAGACGTCGCGCGGCGCCTGTTCGACGATACGCCCGAGATACATCACCGCCACGCGGTCGGCGATGTGCCGCACCACGGCGAGATCGTGCGACACGAACAGGTAGGAGACGCCCATGCGCCGCTGCAGATCGACCAGGAGATTGAGGATCTGGGCGCGGACCGAGACGTCGAGCGCCGAAACCGGCTCGTCGCAGACGACCAGAGCGGGCTCAAGCGCCAACGCCCGCGCGATGACGATCCGCTGGCGCTGACCGCCCGAGAACTGGTGCGGATATCGACCGGCGTGCTCGGCCTCGAGCCCGACCTGCGCCAGGAGAGCGTCGACCTTGTCCTTCAGCACCCGTCCCCGGGCGACGCCTCGGACGGCGAGCGGCTCGGCGATCGCGGCGCCGACGGTCGATCGCGGATCGAGCGACAGCACCGGATCCTGGAAGATCATCTGCACGTTGCGGCGCAAGGCGTGGAGCGCCGCGCGGCTCGCCCCGGCGACCTCGTGCCCGCGGACCCGGATGCTGCCGCTGGTGGGCGGCACGAGACCGACGATCGCGTTCGACAGGGTCGACTTGCCGCAGCCCGACTCGCCGACCAGGCCGAGCGTCTCGCCGGCGCCGATCGTCAGATCGATGCCGTCGACCGCCTTCACCGGCGCCGGCGTCCCGCCGAACAAGCCGCCCCGCGCGGCGAAATGCACCGCAACGTCGCGGACCTCGAGAACGGCATCGAGATCCGTCATGCCGCGATCCCCGCCAATCCCGCCACCCTGTCGCGATGCCAGCACGCAGCCCGGTGGCCCGGGGCGCACTCGACGAGCGGCGGCGCCTCGGACCGGCAACGATCGCCGGCAACCGGGCAGCGATCGACGAAGCGGCAGCCCTCGCCGAGGCGGTCGGCGGCGGGCACCTGTCCGTCGATCGTCGCCAGGGGCTGCTTGGGCGGCTGATCGCGGCCCGGCACGCTCGCGAGCAGCAGCGCCGTATAAGGGTGGCTCGGCCGCGCGAAGAGCTCTTCGACCGGCGCGATCTCGGCGATCCGCCCTGCGTACATGACGGCGACGCGATCGGCGATGGTGGCGACGACACCCATGTCGTGGGTGATGAGGACGATGCCGGTGCCGCGTTCCGCCACCAGGCGCTTCATGAGATCGAGGATCTGCGCCTGGATCGTCACATCGAGCGCCGTCGTCGGCTCGTCGGCCACCAGCACGCGCGGCGCGCAGATCAGCGCGATGGCGATCATGATGCGCTGGCACATCCCGCCCGACAGCTCGAAGGGAAATTGGGTCAGCCGGCGGTCGGGATCGGGAATGCCGACCGCGACCAGCATGTCCCGCGCCTTGGCCCGTGCCAGCGATCGGCCAACGCCGTGATGGACCGTATAGGCTTCGGCGATTTGCGCGCCGACGGTCGCCAAGGGGTCGAGCGATGCGGTCGGCTCCTGGAAAATGATCGAGAGCCGGTTGCCGCGCACGCGCTGCATCTCGCGCTCCGACAGCGACGAGAGATCGAGGCCGTCGAGCGTGATGCGGCCCTCGACGATCGTCGCGACATCGGGCAGGAGGCCGAGCAGCGCGAAGGCCGTCAACGATTTGCCGCAACCCGACTCGCCGACCAGCGCCATCACTTCGCCCGCTTCGACCGCGAACGAGACCCCGTCCACGACCGATGCCCCGTCGATGTCGATCGTCAGGTTCTCGACGACGAGCGCCAGGGCGATTGCCTCGCTCATCGTGCGCCGGCGCCATCGGCGGTGCCGAGATCGCCGGTTTCGAACGTGCCGATCGAATTGCCGCCATCGACGGCGAGCACCGCGCCGGTGATGAAGCTGGCCCGCTCGGAGCAGAGATAGGCGATCGCCTCGGGCGCGTCGCCCGGCCCGCTGGTACGGCCGAGCGGGATGCGCGCCTTCATGCGCGTGACATAGTCATCGCTCAGCACGCTCACCGTGCTCCCCGGCGCGAAGCCCGGCTCGACCGCGTTGACGCGGATGCCATGACCGGCGAGCTCGAGCGCGAATCCTTTGGTCAACCGTTCGAGGGCGGTCTTCGACGTGCAATAGGGAACCGAGCCGGCGCGCATCTGGCGCGACGCGCCCGACGAGACGTTGACGATCGCGCCCTGCCGCCCGGCGGCGATCATCAGCTTCGCCATCTCCCGCGTGACGAGGAACGGGGCGCGGAGATTGACGGCAAAGATCCTGTCCCAGTCCGCTGCCAAGAGATCGAGCAGCCCAAGCTTGGGATAGAGCCCCGCGTTGTTGATCACGATGTCCGGTGCCTGCCACGCCTCTTGCACCCGCGCGGCCAGCGCGACGATCGAAGCCTCCGCGGTCAGCTCGGTTGCGTGCAGGATCGTTCGCGACGCATCGAGGCCGAGATCCGCGGCCAGCGCATCGAGCGCCGCGCGACGATTGTCGGACAAGCAGAGCTTGGCGCCGTCGCGCGCGAAGCGCGCGGCGATCCAGCGGCCGAACACGCCGGCGGCTCCGGTGATGACGACGCCCTTGTCCTGAAATTCCATGATGGCCTCAGCGTGCGCGGAAACGGGGATCGAGCCGGTCGCGCAGCCAATCCCCCATGACGTTGACGGAGAAGACGAGCAAGAAGAGGCAGCCGCCGGGAAAGGCGACGATCCACCAGGCCCGTTCGACATATTGCCGGCCGACGCTCATGATCGAGCCCCAGCTCGGCGCCGGCGGCTGGATGCCGAGGCCGAGGAACGACAGCCCCGCCTCGAAGAGGATCATCAGGCCGAATTCCGCGGTGACGATGATCAAGAGCGGGCCGGCGATGTTCGGCAGGACGTGGCGAAGCAGGATGCGCGCGCTGCCGGCGCCGGCCAGCTCGGAGGCCTTGATATAAGGCAGGTTTGCGACCTGAAGCGTCTGGCCGTAGGCGACGCGGGTATAGCGCGGCCAGCGGGTCAATCCGAGCACCAGAATCAGCTTGAAGAAGCCGGGGCCCAGCACCGCGACGGTAAGGACCGCGAGCAGCACCGCCGGAATCGACAGCATGATGTCGACCAGGCGCATGATCGCCACCTCGACCCAGCCGCGCAGCCAGGCGGCAATCATGCCGAGCGCCACGCCGACCAGGGTCGAGACCAGAACCGACAAGGTGGCGACCGCCAGCGATACTTGCGCGCCGAACAGGATGCGCGAGAGGAGATCGCGCCCGAGATCGTCGGTACCGAGCAGGTAGAGCTGCCCGTTCGCGGCGAGCGTGCCCGGCGGCTTCAGCCGCATCATCAGCACCTGCCGCGTCGGATCGGCCGGCGCGATCCAGGGCGCCAGGAGGGCGAGGCCGAGGATCAGGGCAAGGATGAGCCCGACGATCACTATCGAGACCGCCACCCGCCGGACATGGCGCCGAACCGGGCGACGCGCCGTCATCGCGCGCGCGCTCATCGCGCCAACCTGATGCGCGGGTCGAGCATGCCGTAGGCGACATCGGCGAGCAGGCTGGTCGCGACATAGACGAACGAGATCAAGAGCACGATGACCTGCACGACCAGGAAGTCGCGGGACTGGATCGACTGGATGGCGAGCTGGCCGATGCCCGGCCAGGCGAAGACCGTCTCGACGATGACGGCGCCGGCAAGCAGATTGCCGATCTCGAGCGCCGCCACCGTCACCACCGGGATCGCGGCGTTGCGCAGGACGTGCCGGCCGACGATGCCGGCGAGCGAAAGGCCGCGTGCACGCGCCGCCCTGACATAGTCCTTGCCGAGCTCGTCGACGATCGCGATCCGTGCCATGCGCGCGAAGGTCGCCATCGACAGGGCGCCGAGCGCGACCGACGGCAGGACGAGGGTGTCGAGGTCGCCGGCGCCGGAGGTCGGGAGCCAGCCGAGCACGACGCCGAACACCAGGATGAGGAGAATGCCGGAGAGAAAGGTCGGCATGCTCTGCCCGGTCAGCACCACGCCGGCCAGCGCCCGCTCCAGCCAGCCGCCCCGTCGGATCGCCATGGCGATCCCGACGGGAATGCCGACGCCGATGGCGACAAACAGGGCGCCTGCCGCCAGCAACACGGTGTAGGGAATGCGGGCGGCGACGATGTCGAAGGCGGGGATGCGCTGAACCACGGAGACGCCGAAGTCGAGCCGCAGGAGATCGCCGAGGTAGTCGACATATTGCACGACGACGGGACGATCGAAGCCGAGCTCGACGCGCAAGGCGTCGACATATTCCTGCGAGGCCCCCTCGGGAACCAGAAGCAGGGTCGGGTCGCCGGAAAAGCGCATCACGACAAAGACGATCGTCAGCACGCCGAAAACCGCGATCGCTGCCTGGAGCAGCCGGCCGGCGACGTAGCGCGCCATCGCCGCCTCAACGACGACCGTCGCCGGTCACCGCCAGCTCATGTCCATCACGAAGAGGGACTCGTTGGGCGTCGGCTGCCATTTCAGCTCCTTGCGCGCGCCGTAGGTCGCATAGGCCTGGTAGAGGCCGAGTCCGGGCACCTCCTCGCGCAGGATTTCGTAGGCCTTCCGGTATTCGGTTCGCCGTTTGGCCTCGTCGAGCGTGCTGCGGGCGGCGTCGACCGCGGCGTCGTAGGCGGGGTTGGCGTATTTCGACCAGGCGCTGCCCGAGCGGAAGAGCGGGAAGATGATGCCGTCCGCGTCCTGACACGCGCACGACCATACGCCGAGCGCCAGCCCGCCGGCGTCGGCCGGCGTACCCTGGCGACGGCGCAGAAAGGTCGCGTGGTCGAGCGCCACGACCTCGACCTTCAGCCCGACGTCATTGATCATCTGCTGGATCGCCTCGACCACCCGGCGGTCATAAGCCGGCGAGGTGAGGAAGGCGAGCGCCGCCCCCTCGGCGCCGGCCTCCTTGATGAGCGCCCGAGCCTTGGCGGGATCGTAGCCGTAGCCCGCGACGTCGGGGCTGTAGCCGAATATGGGCTCGGCGCCGATGCTGCTGACCGGCTTGCCGAAACCCTGGAGCAGGGCGTCGACCAAGCCTTGCTTGTCGATGGCGTAGGCGATCGCCCGGCGGACGCGCAGATCCGTGGTCGGGCCCGCTTGGGCGTTGATGAACAGGTAGCCGACGCGCTCGGTGGGAACCGTCAGCACGGCGAGACGGGCGTCGCTCTTCAGCGCAATCGCCTCGTCCGGCGGCAGCAGACGGATGAGATCGGCCCGGCCGGTCTTGAGGTCGGCGATGCGGGTCGACACGTCCGGCACCGCCCGGAAGGTCACGGTCTTGAAGGGCGGCTTGCCGCGCCAATAGGTCCCGTTGGCGTCGAGCACGGCCTGCACGCCCTTCTGCCATTCGCGCAGCTTGTAGGGTCCGCTACCCATCGGCTTGACGTTGAATTCCTGGTCGCCGACGCGCTCGACATAGGCCTTCGGCACGATCGACAACTTGACGAGCTGGGCAAGCAGCACCGGGTAGGGGGACTTCATCGTCAGCAGGACTTTGGCGGGCCCCGCCGCTTCCGCACCGACGATCTGATCGAACTGCGAGAGCTGCGAGCTCTTCAGTGCCGGGTTGATGATGCGCTTGACGCTGAACGTCACGTCATCGGCGGTCAGCGGGGTGCCGTCCTGGAACATGACGCCGGCGTGGATGTCGAGCTCGACGTGGGTGTCGTCGACATGGCGCCACGCTGTGGCGATCTGCGGCACGATCTTGCCGCTCGCGTCGCGGGTCAGGAGATTGTCGAAGATATTGCGATAGATGCCGTAGCTGTCGGCGTCCCATTGCAGGTGCGGATCGAGCGTGGCGGCGTCGTTCGGCGCGTCGATCGTCAGCGCGTCCTTGGCCGTCTGTGCTGCGGCGGGCGCGACGAGACACGCCAGCACCGCCGCCACGATGGAGAGCCGTTTCAT
>JACQAI010000489.1 GCA_016195115.1 Pseudomonadota bacterium | reverse complement strand
GGCGCGCAGGGTCGATTTGATGCTGTCGGCCAGCGCCTCGGCCTCGGTGGTGATCTTGCCCGACACCGTGGCGACGCCCTCGGCCTGCTCGAGCACCGCGGCGGCGAGCGACGACACCCGGCCGATGCCATCCGACACGGCGCCGATGCCGCTGGTGCTCTCGCCGACCGCGCGCGCGATGTCGCTGGTCGCGGCGCGCTGTTCCTCGACCGCCGAAGCGACCGCGGTCGAGGTCTCGTCGAGCCGGTCGATGACGCGCCGGATCTCGCCCAAGCCGCCGGTCACCGTCTGGGTGACCTCGTGGATGCGCGCGACCTGCTGACGGATCTCGTCGGTCGCCTTGGCGGTCTGGCTGGCCAGGTTCTTGACCTCGCCGGCGACCACCGCGAAACCCTTTCCGGCCTCGCCGGCGCGCGCCGCCTCGATCGTCGCGTTGAGCGCCAGCAGGTTGGTCTGGTTGGCGATCGCGGTGATCAGATCGGAGAACCGGCCGATCTCGGCGACCCGCTCGGCCAGCTGCTGACCGCGGCTGGCGATCTCGTCGACCGTGCGCACCGCGGTGCCGGTCGCCGCGGTGGCGTCCTGGACGCGCCCCGCGATCTCGCCGATCGACAGCGACAGCTGCGCGGCGGCCTCGGCGACCTGATTGGCGTTCTGGGCCGCCAGCCCGGCCGACTGGCCGACCTTGCTGCACTCGTCGGCGGCGCGGTGCGAGGCGCCGACCATGCTGCCGGCGGCGTTCGCCATGTCGCCGGCCAGCCCGGTGATCTTGGGCAGCTCGCGGTCGATCTCATGCTCGAGCGCCGCCACCATGGCGCGCTGGGCGCGCTGCTTGTCCTGCTCGAGCGCCTGCCGCTCGGCGACCGCGCCGGCCTCGAGCTCGCGCTTGCGGGCTGCCTCGTGGGCCAACGACTGGATACTGCGCGCGAGCTGGCCGACGTCGTCGTGACGGCTGGCGCCCGGTACTTCGGTAACCGTCGCGCCGTCGACGATGCGCCGCGTCACCGCGGTGAGCAGCTGAATCGGCCCGAGCAGCCGGCGCAGGATGACGAACAGCAGCACGAGGATGGTTGCCGCGATGACGCCGCCGTAGAGCATGATTTCGGCGCGCACGGTTTCCGCGCCGGCGTGCAGGCTGGACTTCGACAGACCGACGAACAGCGCGCCGATGACCTTGCCGCCGGCATCCTTGATCGGGTCGTAGGCGGTCAGGTAGGTCTCGCCCATCAGCATGGTTTCGCCGCGGAACTTGCCGCCCCGCGCGATGGCGTCCTGAACGGCGCGGTCGAGCCGCGCGCCGGCCGCCGGTCGGCCGGTGCGGTCCTTGATCGTGGTCGCGATCGCGAGGTCGCCGGCATAGATCGCCGCGACCGCGTCGCCGACGTCGCGCAGCTTGTCGAAGATCTGGTGGCGGCCGTTGAGCACGACCTGGTCGGCGCGCAGCTCGGCGCCGGCGCTCGACAACGTCGCGCCCTCGTTGTGCAGCAGCTCCCAGGACAGCATCATGGCGGTCTCGATTCGGTGCGTCCCGGCGCGCGCCGAGTCGCGCTCGACGGTCGACACCGTGATCGCCGCCAGGATCAGGGTCAGCGCGACCAGCCCGAGCGCGGTGACGCCGATCGCCTTGGCGGCCACCGAGACGCGAGCCAACGACAAGCCCACGCCGGGGCGCGCGGTGGTCACGACCATGCTGCCGCCGGGCAACGCGATCGCACCACCATTTGCGTTGGCCTCAGCTCCGCTCGCCATGCCGTCGTTCCTCCAACCAAATCGCATACGTCGGGTGATACAGAGGTTTGACGTCTACATCAACCATTTGGCAGAGGCAGCTTAAGGCAATCTGAGGCGATGCCGCGCTACCGGGCGAACGGGCCGAGCAGCGCCTCGATGCCGCGCCCGATCGCCAGGAGACGGTGGTCGTGCAGCGGCAGGCCGATCAGCATCAGGCCGACCGGGGCACTGTCCGGCGCGTGGCACGGCACGGTGAGCGAGCAGCCGTCGAGGAAATTGGCGATCGTCGGGTTGCGCAGCAACGCGACGTTGGCGCGGCCGAAGCCCTTGTCGTCGGCGATCTCGGCCAAGGTCGGCGCGACGATCGGCGTGGTCGGCACGATCATGGCGTCGTACGGCGCCATCAGCGCGCCCAGCCGCGCCTGATAGTCGGCACGCCGATCGACCGCCTAGAGATAGTCGGCCGCCGTCACGCCGGCGCCGCGCTCGATGCGCACGCGCACCCGCGGGTCGTACACCGCGGCCTTGGCCTCAAGCAGGGCACGATGCCAATAAAACGCCTCGGGCGCGGCGAGCCCGCCCTTGGCGTTGATCTCGGGCAGCTCGTCGAGCGGCCGGACGATCTGCGCGGTGACGCGCGCACCGGCGTCGGTCAAACGCGCCAGTGCGCGCTCGTAGGCGCGCCCGACCAGCTTGTCCATGCCATCGAGCACGTAGTTCTGCGGCGCCAGGAGCCGCAAACCGGCGACCGGTACGGTCGCCGGCATAGCCGGCACCTCGCCCGCCAGCACGGCGTCGACCAGGGCGCAGCACGCGACCGTGGGCGCCAGCGGCCCGATTGAATCCAGACTGACCGAGAGCGGCAGGCAGCCGTCGCGCGGCACCCGGCGCGCCGTCGGCTTGAAGCCGACGATGCCGCACAGCGCCGCCGGGATGCGCACCGAGCCGCCGGTGTCGGTGCCGATCGCCGCCGCGCACAGGCGGTCGGTCACGGCCACCGCCGCACCCGACGACGAGCCGCCGGGGATTCGTCCGGTGGCGCGGTCCCAAGGATTGAGCGGCGTGCCGTAGTGCGGGTTCCAGCCGATGCCCGAGAACGCGAACTCGGTCATGTTGGTGCGGCCGACGATGACGGCGCCGGCGGCGCGCAACCGCGCCACGATCGCCGCGTCGGCGCCGGCCGGCGGCGCATCGGCGAGCGCCACCGAGCCGGCCGGGGTCGGCTCGCCGGCGACGTCGAACAGATCCTTGACCGAGATCGGCAGGCCGGCGAGCGGCGACGCCACGACGCCGGCAGCGCGCAGGCCGTCGGCCGCCGCCGCGGCGGCGCGCGCGGCGGCGCGGTGGACCTTGGTGAAGGCCGGCTTGCCCTGCCCCGCCGGATCGTCGATGCGCGCCAGCGCCTGCTCGAGCAGCGCGGTCGCCGTGACCGTGCCGGCACGCCACTGCTCGGCCAAACTCGCCACCGTCGGCAACGGGTCGCGCATCGTCATGCCTCCGCCAGCCGCCACGCCAGGCGCTCGCCGGCATGGAACGGCACCAGATGTCCGCCCGCGGCCGGGATCGTTTCCGGAACGGTCCAGGCCTCGCGCACCAGGGTCACGGTCTCCGAGTTGACCGGCAGACCGTAGAACGCCGGGCCATGGCGCGACGTGAAGGCCTCGAAGCGATCGAGCGCGCCCTCTTGATCGAACACCGCGGCGTAGGTCTCGAGCGCGGCGGGCGCGCTGAAGATGCCGGCGCAGCCGCACGCCGCCTCCTTGTCGCGCGCCGCATGGGGCGCCGAGTCGGTGCCGAGAAAGAAGCGCGGGTCGCCCGAGACCGCGGCCTGGCGCAGCGCCAGGCGGTGACGCTCGCGTTTGGCGACCGGCAGGCAATAGGCGTGCGGCCGGAGGCCGCCCTGGAACAGCGCGTTGCGGTTGATCACCAGATGGTGCGCCGTGATGGTGGCGCCGAGATGCTCGGGAGTCGCGCGCACGAACGCCACCGCGTCGGCGGTGGTGACGTGCTCGAACACGACCTTGAGGCCGGGCACGGCGCGCAGCAGCGGCGCCAGCACGCGCTCGATGAACACCGCCTCGCGGTCGAACACGTCGACCGCCGGGTCGGTCACCTCGCCATGCACCAGCAGCGGCATGCCGAGCCGCGCCATGGTCTCGAGCACCGGGTAGATCCTGGCGACGTCGGTGACGCCGTGCGCGGAATTGGTCGTCGCGTGCGCCGGATAGAGCTTGGCGGCAGCGAACACGCGTTCGCTCCAGCCGCGCTCGAGCTCGGCCGGGTCGACGCCGTCGGTCAGATAGCAGGTCATCAGCGGCGTGAAGCGCAGATCGCCCGGCAGCGCGGCGCCGATGCGGGCTGCGTAGGCGCGCGCGGCCGCCACCGTGGTGACCGGCGGCACCAGGTTGGGCATCACGACGGCGCGCGCGAACTGGCGCGCCGTGTGGGGCAGCACCGCGGCGAGCATGGCGCCGTCGCGCAGATGCAGATGCCAGTCGTCGGGCCGCCGCAGGGTCAGGCGCTCGGTCATGGCGTCTTTATGCCGCGCTTGCGGCGCCGGCGCGAGCGTCATCGGCTGCGCCCGATGCACACGGCGCCGGCCAGGATCGCGCCGATGCCGATCAGGCGCAGCACCCCGACCGGCTCGCCGAGCACGACGATGGCAGCCAAGGTCGTGCTGACCAGGGACAACCCGATGCCGATCGGATAGGCGGTCGACATCGGGTTGCGCCCGAGCACGACCAGCCACAGCAGCATGCCGCCGAGATAGACCGCGGCGGCGGCGGCGAGCTTGAGGGCGGCGACCAGGCCGAGCGCCAGCAGGTCGAGCTGGCCGAGCGCCGCGAGGTCGAGCTTGATCCAGGTCAGCCCGCCCGCGGTCAGCAGCGCGCTCGCCAGATAGAGGCCGAGATCGAGCGCCGCCATCGCCTAGAGCCCGACCGACAGCAGCGCGACGCCGCACGCGATCAGCAGCATGCCGGCCAGCTTGGCGCCGCCGATGCGCTCGCGGAACACCAGGATCGACAGCACCGCCGCGACCAGCAGATTGAGGCCGACCCCGACCGGCACCATCACGGACATGTCGATGCGCGCCAGCAGCACGAACAACAGGGCGAAATTGACCGCGAAGGTCGCGATCGTCGCGGCCGCGCCGAGCGCCGCGGCCGACCACTGGCGCGCGCGCACCCGGTGCATCGCCGCCTTGCCGAACGCCGCGGCGGTCGTCCCGGCGAGGGAGTAGAGGACGAACAGGGGCAGGTCGAAGGGGCTCAGCATCGCGCGTGCGGGCGCGACGCTAGCACGACCCGCCGCGGTTCGGCGCGAGCCGTCGCGAATTCCCCCGAATCGGCACGCTCGCCGGCGCGGCCGCGGGTGCCGTCCGAACACAGACAGCGCCGGCAAAGTTGGCTATAGAGTCGGCTCGACGCCGCACCGACGACGCGAGGCCGCCGACGGACCGCCCGACCCTCAGCATCTGCATCCCGACCTACCAGCGCGGGCACCTGCTGATCGACGGCCTGACCGCGCTCGATCGCGCGGACGCCCTGCCGTTTCCCTTCGAGGTGATCGTGGTCGACGACGCGTCGCCGACCGACCGCTACGAGCGCGTGCGCGCGCTGGCGCCGCGCCACTACGGCTACGAGTTCCTGCGCCTCGAGCGCAATCTCGGGGTGTTCCCCAATCTCTGGGGCACCTTGCGCCGGGCGCGCGGCACGTTCTGCGTCTACCTGGCGGACGACGACCGGCTGGTGCCCGACGCGCTGGCCGCGATGGTGTCGGCCATGCAGGCCGATCCGCAAGTCTGCGTGACCTATGGCCGCTGGGAGGGTTACGACCTGGTGCAGGACGCCGCCGTCCAGGACGTGCCGCCGATCGAGCCGACGACGTTCGACCGCACGGCCGCCGCCGGCCCCCTCGAGAACCTGCTCAAGCGCTTCATCCTGCCGGAGAACGCGGTCTACCGCACCGACGCGCTGGCGCGCGCCCTGTTCCCCTCGACCGTGTTCTTCTGGCCGTTCGTGCTGATGGAGCGGCTGCTGCGGCTCGGCTCGATCTGCCTGTCGAACCGGATCTTCTATCGCGGCATCACGCGGCATGCCAACGACGCCTATCCGCGCCTGACCGCGGGCGCCAAGCTCGGGTTCGACCACTGGGACTCGATGGC
>JACQAI010000488.1 GCA_016195115.1 Pseudomonadota bacterium | reverse complement strand
TCGGCCTGCCGGCGATGTGGATCAACGAGACCAACCGCGAGGAAGCCCTGTTCCGCGGCTACACCGTGGTCGACCCGCCGACCGTGATCACCACGCATTTGACCGAGGTGATCAAGGACAACATGTCGGAGCTGTTGTCCTACTCCGAGACCCAGAAGCTCCTGAACGAGCTCGACAAGGACTTCCAAAAGCTGGTCGCCGACGTCATCCCGACCCAGATCTCGATCGGCGGCTTCCAGCGCGTGCTGCAGAACCTCTTGAACGAGCGCGTCTCGATGCGCGACCTGCCGTCCATTCTGGAGGGCGTGTCGGAGGCCTGCGGCCACACCCGCAATATCGGTCAGATCACCGAGCACGTGCGCGCCCGCCTGGCGCGCCAGATCTCCGAGGCCAACACCAACCCGTCGGGCTTCATCCCGCTCGTCACCTTGTCGCCGGAGTGGGAGCAATCGTTCGCCGAGTCGATCGTCGGCCAGGGCGACGAGCGCCAGCTCTCGATGGCACCCTCGAAGTTGCAACGGTTCATCTCGAGCGTGCGTCAGACGTTCGAGCGGTTCGCGGTCATGGGCGAAGTGCCGGTGCTGCTGACCAGCCCGGGCATCCGGCCGTTCGTGCGCTCGATCATCGAGCGCTTCCGGCCCCTCACGGTCGTGATGAGCCAAGCCGAAATCCATCCGAAGGCGAAGATCAAGACCCTTGGGCAGATCTAGCCGGAAGGATCAGGCCCGATGCGCATGAAGTGCTTCAATGCCGAGTCGATGCCCGAAGCGATCCGGCTCGTGCGCGGCGAGCTCGGCGACAACGCCATCATCATCTCCAGCCAGCGCGGCGAGAACGGCAAGGGCATCCGGGTGACCGCCGCGATCGAGGGCTTCGACCCCGACCCCGACCCGCCGGCGATCGACGAGCCGCTCGACGCCATCGAGGCGATCGCCGACGCGCTCGACCGCCACGGCACGCCGGGCGATCTCGCCGAACGCCTCTTGCGGGCCGCGACGCCGCTTGCTGAACGTCTCTTGCGTGCCGCCTCGGCGCTATCGGTCGACGCGCCGGTGATGACCATGGCGGCGGCCCTCGACTCGGTGTTCGAGTTCGAGCCCCTGCCCGAGCGCGATGTCTCGCGCCCGCTCGCCTTGGTCGGGCCGCCGGGCTCGGGCAAGACCGTGACGGTCGCCAAGCTGGCGGCGCGCGCGGTGCTCGCCAACCGGCCGGTCAACGTCATCACTACCGACACGATGCGCGCCGGCGGCGTCGACCAGCTGGCGGCGTTCACGCGCATCCTCGACCTCGATTTGCAGACCGCGCTCGACACCGAAACCCTGTCGGATGCGCTGCACGCCGCGCGCCTCACCAACCGTGATGCCCTCACCCTGATCGACACCGGCGGGGTCAATCCGTTCGATGCCAACGAGGTGCGCGAGCTCGAGCAGCTCCTCAGAGCGATCGACGCCGACGTCGTGCTCGTGATGCCGGCGGGCTACGACTGCGAGGAAGCCGCCGAGACCGCCGGGGTGTTCTATCGCGCCGGCGCACACCGGCTCCTTGTGACGCGCCTCGATGCGGCGCGTCGGCTGGGCAGCGTGTTGGTCGCCGCCGACACCGCCAAGCTCAAATTCTGCGACTTGAGCGTTACCCCTCATGTCGCCGAAGGATTGACGCCGATCAACCCGGTATCGCTCGCCCGCCTGCTGTTGCCGGAGATTCCTCCGGAAACCAGCGTTGTAGCTCGGTTCGAGGTTGCCCGCACATGAGCACTCCCTCGTCATCGCCGCTCGCAATCGAAACGCCTGTCGCGGCCACGCGCGCCAAGAACATCGTCGCGGTGGCATCGGGCAAGGGCGGCGTCGGCAAGACCTTTTTTGCCATCACCCTGACCCACGCGTTGACCATGCGCGGGCGGCGGACCTTGCTGTTCGACGGCGATCTCGGCCTTGCCAACGTCGACGTCCAGCTCGGCCTGATGCCCAACCGCGACCTCGGCGGCGTGATCGCCGGCCGCCTGACCCTGGGCCAGGCCAAGACCCCGTTCGCGCCCGGCGGCTTCGACGTGATCGCCGGCCGCTCGGGCACCGGCAGCCTGGCGGCGCTGGCGCCGAGCCGCTTGGCGCTGCTCGGCAGCGACCTGGCCGAGCTCGCGCGCAGCTACGATGACGTCATCATGGATCTGGGTGCCGGGGTCGACCGCATGGTGCGCCAGCTGGCGAGCCACGCGGGCCGAAGACTCGTGGTCATTACCTCTGAACCGACCTCGCTGACCGATGCCTACGCCTTCATCAAGGTGACGATGGGCGACGACCCCAAGGCCGACCTGCGCGTCGTGGTCAACATGGCGAAGTCGACAACCGAAGGCGAGCGCACTTACGCGACCCTGCTCAAGGCTTGCGAGAACTTCCTGCGCTTCTCGCCGCCGCTCGCCGGCGTGGTCCGGCGCGACCGCAAGGTCGTCGAGGTGATCCGTACCCAGACGCCGCTGCTCAGCCGCTTTCCGAGCTCGGAGGCAGCCGAGGACATCCGCGCGATCGCGGCGCGGCTCAGCTCGCCGGTCGGCTGACGGCCGCGGCCCGCGCCAGGGTCGCCGGAGACCCGCGATGATCAGCGTCCCGCCGCCGCTGGTGATCTTGCCGAATACGAGCAACGCGCCGGCCGGCGTGCCCGTGCCCGTGATCAATCCGCCGGCGAGCTTGAGCGCGCTGCCGCAAGGCACCGTGCTCGACGCCACCGTGCTGAGCCGCGACCCGAGCGGCGTCATCCTGGTGCGCACCGACCAGGGCGTGTTCGGCTTCACGAGCCCGCTCGCGGTCAATCCCGGCGGCACGCTCGAGCTCACCGTACAGGGCCCGCCCGGCCAGCCCCAGGTGGTGCCCGCGGTGGTCGATCGCGGCCCCGCCCCCGCCGTGGCGGCGCCGTCGACGCCGCTCGCCCCGCTGGTCGCCGGCAGCATCCTCGAAGCCGTGTTGGTGCGTCCCGACCCGAGCGCGCCGCCGGCGCCGCCGCAGCCCGCGGGCGTACCGCCGCCAGCACAGAGCGCTGCGCCGGGCACGCCGCTGGCGGCGTCGATCGCCGTCGCCGCGAGCGGCGCCGCCGCGCCCAACAGCGCCGCCGCGCAGGTCCAGGCAACGGCGCTCGGCGCCACGCTGACGCAACCCGCGCAACCGGTCGTGACCAACCCGGCGGGGCTCGCCGTCCCGGCCGGCGCGAGCGCACCAACGCCCGCCGCGCCCGGCGCGGTGCAGCCGATCTTGCCCAGCGACGCCAGCGCGGCGCTGCCAGCGAACGCGCCGCCGCCGCAGGTACCGGCGCCCGGCGCCAGCGCCGCCGCCCCCGCGACCACCACCTCATCGACCGCGCCGACGCCGCCCGCATCGACCGCGCAACCGATCGTCACCGCGGCGGCGCCCGCAACGCCGCCGCAAGCTGCAGCGAGCGCACCGCCGGCGCCCGCACCAACACCGCCGACGACGACCGCACTGCCGATCGTCACCACCGCGGCGGCGCCCGTGCCGACCACGCCGGCGCCGGCGGCACCGCCGCAAGCTGCGCCGAGCGCACCGCCGGCGCCCGCCGCACCGGCCGTGCCGACGCCAGCTGCACC
>JACQAI010000134.1 GCA_016195115.1 Pseudomonadota bacterium | reverse complement strand
GCCGGGTCCTGTAATGCCCCTCACCCGGCTCGCGCGCTGGCGCGCACTCGCCACCCTCTCCCGCAATGCGGGAGAGGGAAGGGGCCCACGCGGCGCAGCCGCGTGGGAAGGGTGAGGGCCGGCATGAACGAGCCGCTGCTCGAGATCCGCGGGCTCAAGACCCACTTCGCCACCGACGACGGCATGGTGCAGGCGGTCGACGGCGTCGACCTCGTGATCGGGCGCGGCGAGACCGTCGGCGTGGTCGGCGAGTCGGGCTGCGGCAAGACCGTGACGGCGCTGTCGGTCCTCAAGCTGATCGCCACCGGTGTTTCCGATCGGCGAGCAGATCGCCGAGGTGATCCGCCGGCATGAGGGCCTCAGCCGGCGCGCCGCGCTCGACAAGACCGTCGAGATGCTGCGGCTGGTCCAGATCTCCAACCCGGAGCGCCGCGTGCGCGACTATCCCCACCAGTTCTCCGGCGGCATGCGCCAGCGCGTCATGATCGCGATGGCGCTGTCGTGCAATCCCAAGCTGCTGATCGCCGACGAGCCGACCACGGCGCTCGACGTCACCATCCAGGCGCAGATCCTCGAGCTGCTCGGCGATCTCAAGTCGCGGCTCGGCATGGCCGTCATGCTGATCACCCACGCCATGGGGGTGGTCGCCGAGACCGCGCAGCGCGTCGTCGTGATGTACGCCGGCAAGGTCGTCGAGGAGGCGCCGGTCGGCCAGCTGTTCCGGCGGCCGCTGCATCCCTACACCCAGGGCCTGATCCGCTCGATCCCGCGCATCGACCGCGCCGCGACCCACAAGACCCGGCTCGAGACGATCGGCGGCGTCGTGCCCAGCCTGCTCGACCCGCCGCCCGGCTGCCGCTTCGCGCCGCGTTGCCGCCTCGCCGCGCCGCGCTGCACCGAGGCGGTGCCGCCGCTGCGCGAGATCGAGCCCGGCCACAAGTCGTCGTGCTTCTTCGCCGAGCAGCTGGCGCGATGACCGAGCCGCTGCTGCGCGTCAAGGACCTGGTCAAGTACTTCTCGATCTCGGGCGGCCTGCTGGCGCGCGAGGTCGACCGCGTGCACGCGGTCGACCACGTCAGCTTCGAGGTCGCCGCCGGCGAGACCTTGGGCCTGGTCGGCGAGTCGGGCTGCGGCAAGTCGACCACCGGGCGCTGCATCCTCAGGCTGATCGAGCCGACCGCCGGCGAGATCTGGTTCGAGGGCAAGAACGTCACCGCGCTGGATCGTGGCGCCTTGCGCGCGCTGTGCCGCGACATGCAGATCATCTTCCAGGACCCGTTCGCCTCGCTCAACCCGCGCATGACGGTCGGTGCGATCATCAGCGAGGCCCTGATCATCCACAAGCTGGCGAAGACCCGCGGCGAGTTCGCCGACCGGGTCGTCCAGCTGCTCGAGACGGTCGGGCTGCAGGCCGACCACATGCGCCGCTACCCGCACGAGTTCTCGGGCGGCCAGCGCCAGCGCATCGGCATCGCGCGCGCGCTCGCCGTCGAGCCCAAGCTGATCGTATGCGACGAGCCGGTGTCGGCGCTCGACGTCTCGATCCAGGCGCAGGTCATCAACCTGCTCGAGGACCTGCAGCAGCAGTTCAACCTCACCTACCTGTTCATCGCCCACGACCTGTCGGTGGTCGAGCACATCAGCACGCGCGTCGCGGTGATGTATCTCGGTCGCATCGTCGAGATCGCGTCGGCCCACGATCTCTACAGCCGGCCGCTGCACCCTTACACCGAGGCGCTGCTCTCTGCGGTTCCCATTCCGGACCCGACCTTGAAGCGCCAGCGCATCATGCTGCAGGGCGACGTGCCGAACCCGATCCGGCCGCCGTCGGGCTGCCGCTTCCACACCCGCTGCCCGATCCGCCAGCTGCCGCTGTGCAGCACGGAGGTGCCCGAGCTCAAGGCCAGCACCGACGGTCACCTGGTGGCATGCCACCTCAGGGGTTAGCGCAGGGAGTTACCCCGAAGCGACCGAGCGCAACGGGACGACGGACCCGCGATCGAGCAGAGCCGCGAGGAAGCTCTCGCGCCAGGCTGTGATGTCGTTCTTTCGCAACACGCCGATCATGGCATTCCATCGCTCGCGGCGCTCCGCGAGCGGCATCGCCAGGCCGCGGTCGATCGCCGACGCGATATCGTCGACGTCGATCGGGTTGACCAGCAATGCCGCATCCAGCTCGCTCGCCGCTCCGGCGAAGCACGACAGGACGAGAACGCCGGGATTGCCCGGATCTTGCGCCGCGACGTACTCCTTGGCGACCAGGTTCATGCCGTCTCGCAGGGGGGTGACGAGGCCGATGCGGGCGATGCGATAGAAACCCGCAAGGGTCTGCCGCGACAGGCTCTTGTTGACGTAGCGGATCGGCGTCCAATCGAATTCGGCGAACTTGCCGTTGACCCGCCCCGCCGCCGCTTCGATCTCGCGGCGCAGGGTCCGGTATTGGGCGACCTCGGCGCGCGAATGCGGCGTGACCTGCAGATAGTGGAAGCGGCTGCGGTGATGCGGCCGATCCGAGAGCAAGCTGTCGATCGCCTCAAAGCGGTTGGGTATCCCCTTGCTGTAGTCGAGACGGTCGACGCCGAGGATCAGCTCGCGGCCGGCGAGGCTCTCGCGCAACCGCTGCGTCTCCGGCGCCGTCTCTGCCCGCTCGGCGGTTCGCGCGAACGGCTCGGTATCGATGCCGATCGGAAACGCGCCGGCGCGCGAGCGCATGCCGAAGGCGACGAACCGACCCTCGCCGAGATGCCTGCCGCCGGCGGGCTCGGCGATGTAATTCAAGAAGGCGCGCACGCTCCCCTTGGTCTGAAAGCCGATGAGATCGTACGCGCAGAGCGCGCGCATCAGCGTGCCATGGTGAGGCAGCGCGGTGAGGATCTCCGGCGGCGGCAAGGGTGTGTGCAGGAAGAAGCCGATTCGATTGGCAATGCCGAGATCGCGCAGCTCCGCCGCGAAGGGGATGAGGTGGTAGTCGTGAACCCAGACCAGATCGTCGCTTCGCAGCAGCGGCGCCAGAGTTCTCGCAAGATGCTGGTTGACATGGCGATATCGCTCGAAGGCGTGGCGCCGATAGCTGATGAGGCCGAGCCGAAAATGCAGCAGCGGCCAGAGCGTGCTGTTGGCGTAGCCGACGTAGTACTCGTGATGGTCCGCTTTGCCGAGGTCGACGGTGGCGTAGGTGATGCCGCCGGCCGTTACCACGTGCGGTGTCGACGATGACGCCTCGGCGGTTTCGCCGCTCCAGCCGAACCACAGACCGCCCGAATGGCGCAGCGCCTCGCGCATGGCGATGGCAAGGCCGCCGGCTCGTTCGCTGCGTGCACCCGGTTGGCTGACGCGATTGGAGACGATCACGAGCCGCGCCAAAATGCCTCCTCCCAGCTCTTGCTGAGCCGCATTGCCGATATGATGAGACCCACCATCGAGTAGGTCTGCGGGAAGTTTCCCCACAACTCGCCGGTTGCCGGGTCGATATCCTCCGACAGCAGCCCGAGATGATTGCGGCACGACAGGGTGTGCTCGAGAATCGCCCGCGCGTCCTCGCTTCGGCCGACCGCCACGAGCGCGTCGATGTACCAGAACGTGCAGATCGTGAAGGCGGTCGTCGGCACGCCCAAATCGTCGGGCGCGGCGTAGCGCAGCATGTAGGGTCCGCGCCGCAGTTGGCGCTCGACGAGGTCAAGCGTGCCGAGGAAGCGAGGGTCCGACGGCGAGACGAAGCCGAATTCCTGCAGCAGCAGCAGACTTGCGTCGACATGCTCGCCGTCGAGACTCTCAACGAAGCTGCCAAGCCTCGGGTTCCAGGCCCGCTTGAGAATCTCCCGCCGCAAGCTTTCGGCGATACCGCGCCAATGTTCGGCGCGCTGACCTTCGCCCAGCATCCGTGCGATCTTGCCGAGGCGATCGCAGGCAGCCCAGCACATCACGCTCGAATGCGTGTGGATGCGGGTTCGTCCGCGGTACTCCCACAGCCCCGCGTCGGGCTCGAAGGCCGTCTTGACCGCCCATTCGCCGAGCGTCTCGAGCCGGCGGTAGAGACCGAGGTCGCCCGGGCGAGGCAGCCGCCGGTCGAAGAACATCTGCGTCGCCGCCAGCACGACGCTGCCATAGCTGTCGTTCTGCACCTGTGTCGCCGCCAGATTGCCGATGCGAACCGGCCCCATGCCGCGATATCCGGCGAGGCTCGGAGCGAGGCGCTCGTCCATCGACGTGCCGGGGACGATGGGATAGACCGGCTGCAGACGCGCGTCCGGGGCGTGCGCGGCGACGTCCGTGATGTAGCGAATGAAATCTTCCATCGTGCGCGTCGCGCCGAGGCGGTTCAGCGCTTGAACGACGAAATACGCATCGCGCAGCCAGCAGAAGCGGTAGTCCCAGTTGCGCGACGACCCGGGCGCTTCCGGGATCGACGCGGTGGCCGCCGCGATGATGGCGCCGGTCTCCTCGAAGCTGCACAGCTTCAGTGTGATCGCCGCCCGGATGACGGCGTCCTGCCATTCGAACGGCACTGAAAGGTAGCGCACCCATTCGAGCCAATAGTCGGTGGTACGTTCGAGGAACGAGGTCGCGATGCTGGAAACCTCGGACGCGACATCCTCGTCGGTGCCGATGATCAGCGTCGCCGGCGCGTTCAGGATGAACCACTGCTCTTCGGCGATATACGTGATCGGGACGTCGGTCGTGACGCGGATGGCGACGTTGTCGGCGAGGTAGCGAATATGATGGCTGCCGCTTTGCACGCGCGGCAGGGCGCGCCCGAACTCGACGCGGGGGCGGATGCGGATGCGGACGCGGCAGGCGCCGGATGGCGCCTCGATGCGGCGGATCAGCATGCGCGGCCGAAAGACCCGCTCGTAGCGCTTGAAGCGTGGCGCAAAATCGACGATGCGCACGCTCTGGCCGTCGGCGTCGGTCAAGGTGGTCGTCAGGATGGCGGTATTGACCAGATAGCGCTGGTCGCTCGCGACGCAGCGGTCGATCTCGGTGTCGAGAAAGCCGCCGCCATCGTCGTCCTGCTGGCCGGCGAGCAGGCTGCAGAAGACCGGATCGCCGTCGAAGCGCGGCAGACAGCACCATACGAACCGCGCCCGCCGATCGATCAGCGCGTTCAGAACGCAGTTGCCGACGATGCCCAGGGCAAGCGTCGGAGTGGCTGGCTCGACCACCTATTTCTCCGCGAGCGTGGTGAGAGCCCCGCGTAGCCAATGCCGCAACGCCGCTGGCGATGCGATACGGCCGACCGTGGGATCGTCCGTGGCCCGCCCGACCTCGATCGGCCGACCGGCCATGCGCAGCACGGCCGCGATGCCGGCCGCGTCGGTGCGGTCGTCGCCGATGAAGACCGGCTCGCGGCCGCAAAACGGCGGCCGAGCCATGAACCATTCGATGGCACGCCCCTTGTCGACCCGTCGCGGTTTGAGCTCGAGGACCATCTTCCCGCCCATCAGCTCGATGCCGCGGTCGCTGTCGGCGATGCCCGTCATGAGCCGCAACAGCGCATCGCGCTTGTGCGCGGCGTTGCGGTAGTGGACGGCGACACAGGCGCCTTTGTTTTCAACCAACACGCCCGGCCACGCCGATGCGCGATCTTGCAGATTCGCCGCGATCGCCGAAAAATCGTGCCAAGACGTGCTGCGGACGCTCTCGGCGGCCTCATGCGATCGCAGTTCGGCGCCGTGCTGTCCGGCAGCGGGCAGGCGAAGCGGTGCAAACAGGCGGTCGAGATCGGCGATCGTTCGCCCGCTGACGAGCGCGAGACCGCCGCTGAGGACGCGGTGCAGCCGCCGCAGCAGCCCGCGCAACCCGCGCGGCACCTCGACGGCATCCGGCGCCGCCGCGAGATCGAGCAGCGTCCCGTCGACATCGAGGAACAGCGCCCAGCGCCGCGATGGCACCGGTAGGGCCGCGCTTGGCGCGGCCCGGCCGGCCCGGGGTCGATGCATGTCAACCTCTTGCCGTGGTGGATGAGGACGTCGCAAACCGACGCGCCGTCAGTGGCCCTCCCGCCACCGCCAGCCAAGGTGGTGGGGTGCTGCTTCAACGTGAACGTCGCAGAAATCCAGAGGTTCCGCTGGTCCGGGTATCTCGGTCCTCGGTGACATTCGCGTGACCGGCGCCGGCGCCAGGGCCGACGGCTACCGGCTTGCCACCTCAGGGGGTAGCGGGCGACGCTGCGATCCCAAGAACCGCGACGTAACCAAGGAGACAACCATGGCGCTCACGCTCGACGAAGCCAATCGCGTCATTCAGGGCGCGCTGGCCAAAGCCAAGGAGCTCAACATCAAGATCAGCGTCGCGGTGTGCGACGCCGGCGGTCGGCTGCTGGCGTTCCAGCGCATGGACAACGCGATCTGGGCGAGCGCCTACGGCAGCCAGGGCAAGGCGATCGCCTCGGCGGCGTTCGGCCGCGCCAGCGGCCTGATGACCGATCGCGCCGACCACCCGACCCTGCGCGGCATCGCCGCCGCCGAGGGCGGCCACATGTTCTTCGGCCAGGGCGCCGTGCCGATGCTGCGCGGCGGTGTGGTCATCGGCGCCTGCGGCGTCGGCGGCGGCACCGCCCAGGAGGACGAGGACTGCGCCGCGGCCGGCGTCGCGCGCTTGTAGCGGCGGAGGCGAAAGCCCCGCGAGCGCAAGAACAAGAGGCGCGCAGCGGGTGCTGGAATTCCGAATTCCCGAATTCCGGGGACACAATACGAGATTCGAAAAACCACCTTCGGAGTTAAGTATAGTGTCCCCGTAATTTCAGTGTCCCCGCAATTTCGTAATTTTTTTCGGGTAATTTCCGGCGGCACCGGGGTCCTAAATCACGCCCGCCAGAACGGCTTGTGCGCCACCGCGGCGGCGTCGGCGCGCGTGATGCCGATGTCGCGCAGCTCGCGGTCGGTCAGGGCGGCGAGCCGGCTGCGCTCGCGGCTGCGGCGCTGCCAAGTCGCCGCTGCTACGGCGACGCGATGCAGCAGGCTGCCGAACGCCTCGACGTGGCGCGCCGGCGCGCCGAGGGGACGGGTGAGGGCGGGCATGTCATCTCCGATGGCTTGGGCTGGTTCTCGGAGAGACCATACGCGCGGCCCCACCGCATCCGCTGCGCGATCGCTTCGGTTCCGGCCGAAGCGATCGCGTCAGCGGCGACGACGGTGACCCTTAAACAGCCGGGTCAGACGTAGATCTTCACCAGCTCGTCGTGCGCCCATTTCACCGAGTCCTCGGCCGGCATGCCTTGCGCGGCTTTGGCGTACATGTCGGTGATGATGTACTTGGTCAGGACCTCGGCGGCCTTGCGGTTGGGCAGGCCCTCGAGGCCGGGGGCGCGGCCGAGCTGGCCGGCGGTCCGGAACGGCGACATCACGGGATCCTCGCCCCACATCTTGTTCTGCTCCCAGACGGTCGTCGGTCCGGCGGCAAAGCCCTTTTGCGAGACGAACCAGCGCTCGTAGTTGGCCGGCTCGTGCATCCAGCGCAGCAGCTGCTTGGCCGGCGCCTGGTTCTTCGAGTAGCGCATCAGCATGTGGGCCTGGAACGGATGCAGCGCGAACTGGCCGGCCGGACCGCGCGGCATCGGCGCGTGCAGGATGTCGGTGTGCATCCGCGCGCCCTTCTCGGTCTGGTAGTTGTCCGGCTTGCGCAGCGACTCGATGTAGATCGAGGCGCCGTTCAAGGTCGAGCTGATGGTGCCGGCCAGGAAGGCGCGGTTGTTGCCGGTGTCGTCCCAGGCGATGCCGGCCTCGTCATGCGCCTCCTTCCAGAACGCGGTCATGAACTTGACCGACTCGACCGTACCCTTGCTGTTGAGGATCACCTTGCCGGCAGCGTCGACCTCGCGGCCGCCGAACGACCACATCAGCGGATAGACGAACGTGATGCCGTCGCCGAAGGTGTGGGCCAGGGTCTGGCCGACCGGGTGGCCCTTGGCCTTGAGCTTCTTGCCGGCGGCGCGATAGTCGTCCCAGGTCTCCGGGAACTTGGTGACGCCGACCTCGTCGAACCACGATTTGCGGTAGGTCATCAGCGCGCCGATGATCACCCACGGCAGCCCGAGCCGGCCGCTCTGGGTGTTGGCCTTGCACAGCTCGTAATAGCCGGCCTGCTTGCCGCCGATCTCGGTGGCGAGGTCGCTGAGGTCGACGACGCTCTCGGCGTAGAGATGCGGCCAGTTGTTGAACGTCATGATGATGTCCGGCCCGGTGGCCGACTGGACCGACGAGGTGATGCGCGCCTGGATGTCGTTGGCGTTGATCGTCTCCAACCGGATCTTGGCGCCGAGCGCCTTCTCGGCTTCGGGCACTAGGGTCTTGCGCAACATCTCGTCCGATGCCGGGACGAAGTCGCTCCAGCGCAGCCAGTGCAGCTCGGTCCCCTGGGCAAAGGCCGGGGCCCGCCCGGTCGCCAGGATGCCGGCCAGCCCGCCGGTCGTGGCGGCGGCCGCGCCGCCGGCCGAGAGCGCCAAGAAATTGCGCCGGGTCACACGCCGAGTCACGCGAGCCATGGAGTCCTCCCTGTGGTTTCTGCTCGTTTGGTACGCACGCGTCGCGCCGGCGCCGTGCGCCCGGCGGGTACCGCCATGATGCGGCTTTCCCGCGCGGGACTTGCTCCGCGGCCCCGGAAACTGTTCCGGCCGGGATGCTAGCAGACTTGGCGGCGCCGACCTATGGGACTCGGGGCGGCTGCCCCGCGCCCGACCGTCGCATCACGCGCGCCAAGCCGCTCTGCTGCGCGGGATCGCTCTTGGCACGGATGTCAGCGCGCGGCACGCGCCCGCGCTGTGGCCGCCACGACGAACGCATGCTTGCCGTTGCGGTAGCCGGCGATGTCGTCACCGTAGCGCGTCGCCAAGCGTCGCTTCTCGGCCGCATACGCCGCGGCCTCGGCCGGGTGGGCGCGCAGATGGTCGCGGAACTGCGGGAAATCGGCCCAGAGCGGGTTGGATCCCTCCATCAAGTGGGCGTGGTGGGTCCACGGGCCAGGCGGGCCCTTGCGGAAGAACACTTCGTTCGGCAACCACGACTCGTACTCGGGCAGGTAGGTGTAGCCGAGCGCCTGCAGCGGCGCGATCGCGCCGGCGCGCGCCTCGGCGAGGCTGCGCACGCCGACCAAGAGGTCGATGATCGGCTTGGCCGGCAGCCTGGGCACCGCCGTGCTGCCGATATGCTCGATCGCGACGACCAGCGGCCCGAGCGTCTGCGCCAGCGCGGCGCGCTCGGCCTCGAACCGCGCGGGCCACGTCGGATCGTAGTCGACCACTTCGATCGCCCCGCCGCCGTAGCGTTCCATCGTCTGCCCTCAGGGGTGCCGTCTGGCCCCCTACTCTAGGTAAGCACGCCCTCCCGAGTCTCGACCGGGCGGCGGCCTGCCACTAAGGTGCCGCCATGCCCGCGGACCGGCCGTGTCCCTGATCCAGCTGCTGATCAACACGGTCGCGCTCGGCGCCGCGTACGCGCTGGTCGCGCTCGGCTTCGTGTGGGTGCTCAACGCCACCGCCGCGGTCAATTTCAGCCACGGCGACCTGGTGATGGCCGGCGGTTTCGCGACCCTGGCGCTGGCCGGCTGGCTCGCGCCCCTGATGCCGGGCGGCGTCCCCGGCTTGGTGTTGCTGCCGCTGGTCGTGATCGCGATGGCCGGGGTCGGGCTGCTGGTCTCGCTGCTCGCCTACTTCCCGCTCAAGGACCGCCCGCCGGTCGCGGTGTTCATCAGCACGATCGCGCTCGGCATCGTGCTGGCCAACGGCGCCACCGCGCTGTTTGGCGCCGAGCCGCGCGCGACGCCACCGCTGCTGCAATCGGGGTTCCTGGAATTGGGCGGCGTCATCGTCGGCCGCCAGGCGCTCGCCGTGATCGTCGTCGCGGCGCTGCTGATCGCCGGCCAGCATGTGCTGTTCGCGCACACCCAGCTCGGCCGCAAGCTGCGCGCGACCGCCCAGGACCGCGCCATGGCGGCGGCGCTCGGCATCCCCGTCACGCTGATGATCGCGCTGACCTTCGCGCTCGCCACCGCGCTCGCCGGCGCCGCCGGCCTGCTGCTGTCGCACAGCTTTTTCGTCACGCCGTCCGACGGGCTCAACTACATGATCAAGGCCTACATCGCGGTGACGATCGGCGGCTGGGGCAGCCTCTTGGGCGCGGTCGCGGGCGCCTTCCTGATCGCCAGCTTCGACGTCTTCTTGCCGGGATTGCCCGCGCTCGTGCCGGCGCTCGGCGCGCTGCCCGGCGCCGACTGGCTGTTCAGCCAGACGGTCGCGAGCATCGTGCTCTACGTGCTGCTGCTCGCGATCCTGGTGCTGCGGCCGCACGGCCTGTTCGGCGAAGCCGTGCAGCGGCGGGCGTAAACGATGGCGGCGTGGCTGCGCTCCGGGATCCGGCTGCCGCTCGCGCTCGGCATCGCGTTGCTGGTTGCCTACCCGCTGGTCTTCGGCTCGGCCTATCACCTGCGCGTGCTGACGGTCGCGGGCATCTACGCCCTGATGGTGCTCGGCTATCACTTCATCTTCGGTCACGCCGGCGCCTTGGCGTTGACCCAGGGCGCGTTCTTCGGCCTCGGCGCCTACGTGACCGGCATCCTGGGCAGCCAGCTCGCCTGGAGCTTCCCCGCGACGTTTGCGCTGTCGATCGCGCTGCCGGTCGTGCTCGCGGCGTTGATCGCGTTGCCGGTGCTGCGCCTGGAGTCGCACTATTTCGCGCTCGCGACCCTCGGCATCGCCCAAGTCCTGCTGCTGATCGCGATCAAGTGGGAGGGCCTGACCGGCGGCCCCAACGGTCTCTCGGGCGTGCCGCCGGTGGTGCTGTTCGGCGCGGTCC
This sequence comes from Pseudomonadota bacterium, assembly GCA_016195115.1. Classification (GTDB taxonomy): domain Bacteria; phylum Pseudomonadota; class Alphaproteobacteria; order Elsterales; family Elsteraceae; genus JACQAI01. Next base: position 7,871 of record JACQAI010000134.1, on the reverse strand, counting down.
TGCCGAACGGTTGGCCGATGCTGCTGCTGGTCTGGGGCGTGGTCGCGGCCGGCGCCGCGCTCGCCTGGCAGATCACGCGCGGACTCACCGGCCGCGCCTTCCACCTGATGCGCGACAACCCGCTGGCGGCGCAGGCGGTCGGGCTCGACATCGGCCGGCTGCGCCTGGCGGCGCTGCTGCTCGGCGCCGGTTATGCCGGCGCGGCGGGCGCGCTCTACGTCCACACCCTGCGCATCATCTCGACCGAGGTGCTTGAGTTTCCCGTCATGGTCGCGTGCCTGACCATGGCGGTGGTCGGCGGGCGCACGCGCGTCGCCGGCGCCATTTTGGGCGCCGTGCTGCTCGTCCACCTGCCCGAGTGGCTGCGTTTTCTCGACCGTTACTACCTGATCGCCTACGGCGCGCTGTTGCTGCTCATGATCGTGATCGCGCCGTTCGGGCTGATCGGCGCGCTCGAGCGTTGGCGCACGCGCCGGTGGCCGGAGCCCGCGCCGACGCCGCCAGCACCGCTGCCGCTGCGCCGCCCGCAGCTCCGCGCCGTCGATCGCGGCACCAAGCTGCTCGAGGCGCGCGGCATCTCGCAGCGCTTCGGCGGCGTGCGGGCGCTGAACGCGATCGACCTGACGGTCGGCCACGGCGAGATCGTCGGGCTGATCGGCCCCAACGGCTCGGGCAAGACCACCTTGGTCAACGTCGTCACGGGGGTTTATCGGCCCGACGCGGGCGCCGTCGTCCTCGCGGGGCAGGCGATCACCGGCCACGCCGTCCATGCGATCGCGCGGGCCGGCATCGCGCGCACGTTCCAGACCCTCAACCTGGTCGACGACATGACGGTGCTCGACGCGGTCGCGGTGGCGCGCCGCGGCAAGACGCGCCGCGGCACGCCGCGCATCACCCTGGCGCGCGCCCACGGCGAGGCGATCGCGCTGCTCGGCGAGCTCGGCATCGCCGAGCACGCGACGCGGCGCTGCGGCGGCCTCGCCCAAGGGGTCAAGCGTCGGGTCGAGATCGCGCGCGCGCTGGCGCTCGAGCCGCGCCTGCTGCTGCTCGACGAGCCGGCGGCGGGGCTCAATCCCACCGAGCAGCGCGATCTCGCCGCGCGTCTGCGGACACTCGCGGCGGGCGGCCTCAGCCTGCTCGTGATCGAGCACAACATGGCGTTCCTGATGCCGTTGGCGACCCGCATGGTCTGCCTCGACCACGGCCAAGTGATCGCGGAAGGGTCGCCGGACACGATCCGGCGCGACGCCCGCGTCATCGAGGCCTATCTCGGCGCCGAGGCGCGCTCGGCATGACCGCGCGGTTGCGGCTCGACGCGTTGAGCGTGTGCTACGGCGCCATCACGGCGCTCGACGGCGTCTCGCTCGAGGTCGGCGCCGGCGAGGCCGTGGCGTTGCTCGGCGCCAACGGCGCCGGCAAGTCGACCCTGCTCAACGCCGTGATCGGCCTGGTGCCGTCGGCCGCCGGCGTCGTCAGCCTCGACGGCGTCGCGCTGACCGGACGCGCGGTGCATCGGCGCGCCGCGCTCGGCCTCGGCTATTGCCCGGAGGGCCGGCGTGTGTTTCCCGGCATGACGGTGTACGACAACCTCGCGGTCGCCAGCCCGCGCGCCAAACGCGCGCGCGAGGAAGCGATCGCGCGCCAGTTCGCGCTGTTCCCGGCGCTCGCCGACAAGGCGTACGACCGCGCCTGGCAGCTCTCGGGCGGCCAGCAACAAATGTTGGCGATCGCGCGCGCGCTGATGACCGAGCCGAGGGTTTTGCTCCTCGATGAACCCTCGCTCGGCCTGGCACCGCTGCTCGCCCAGGAGATGCTCGCCCACGTGCGTGCCATCGCGGCATCCGGCACCGCCGTGCTGCTCGCCGAGCAGAACGTCGCGACCGCGCTCGCGGTCACCCAGCGCGCCTACGTCCTGCAGGTCGGCCGCGTCGTCGAGTCCGGGCCGTCAGCCGCGTTGCGCACCAGTCCGGCGATCCAGGCGGCGTTCTTGGGCGCGTGACTTGACTTGGTCAAGCGATTTGACTAAGTATCTCGAAGAGGTGATTCGATGCCCGACATCGTCAACGTTTACGAAGCCAAAACCAAGCTGTCGCTGCTGCTCGATCGCGTCGCCGCTGGGGAGGAGATCATCATCGCCAAGGCTGGGACCCCGATCGCCAAGTTGGTTCCCGTCGAGGGACGCCAGCCGCGTCGACCGGGATTTGCCAAAGGCGAGGTTGGGGACGAATTCTTCGAGCCGTTGCCGAACGAGGAGATCGAGGCCTGGGAGCGTTGAAGCTGCTTCTCGATACCCACGCGCTGCTTTGGTGGATCTTCGATGATGCGCGGCTGTCAAGCGTGGCGCGCGCGCTGATCGCGGGTCCTGAGAACGAGGTGTTTGTCAGCGCGGCATCAGGGTGGGAAATCGCGACCAAGCATCGACTGGGCAAGTTGCCCAAAGCGGGCGACGTTGCCGCGGATCTGTCGCGCTATCTGCGGGTCGGCCGGATTACCTCATTGCCGATCGCGATGGAGCACGCGCTCGCTGCCGGCCGCCTGCCCGGGCCGCACCGTGATCCATTCGATCGCATGTTGATCGCTCAGGCGATGATCGACCGTCTTCCCGTCGTTACGGCCGATCCGGTGTTCATGCAGTATGGCGCAGACGTCCGCTGGTAGCTCGCCGACTGCGTTGCTCGAGCGCCGAGACGTCGTCAGTAGATCACGACCGAGCGGATCGACTTGCCGGCGTGCATCAGGTCGAACGCCTCGTTGATGCGCTGGAGCGGCATCGTGTGGGTGATCAGGTCGTCGATGTTGATCTTCTTGTCCATGTACCAGTCGACGATCTTGGGCACGTCGGTGCGGCCGCGCGCGCCGCCGAACGCGGTGCCCTTCCAGACCCGGCCGGTGACCAGCTGGAACGGCCGCGTGGCGATCTCCTTGCCGGCGCCGGCGACGCCGATGATCACCGAGACGCCCCAGCCCTTGTGGCAGCACTCGAGCGCCTGGCGCATCACGTCGGTGTTGCCGATGCACTCGAAGCTGTAGTCGGCGCCGCCCTTGGTCAGGTCGACCAGGTGGGCGACCAGGTCCTTACCCGCGTCCCGCGGGTTCACAAAGTGCGTCATGCCGAATTTTTCCGCGAGCGGCTTGCGCGCCGGGTTGATGTCGACGCCGACGATCATGTTGGCGCCGGCCAACCGCGCGCCCTGCACGACGTTGAGCCCGATGCCGCCGAGCCCGAACACCACGACGTTGGCGCCGGCTTCGACCTGGGCGGTGTTGATCACCGCGCCGATACCGGTCGTGACGCCGCAGCCGATGTAGCAGACCTTGTCGAACGGCGCGTCCGCGCGGATTTTCGCCACCGCGATCTCGGGCAGCACGGTGAAATTGGCGAACGTCGACGTGCCCATGTAGTGGAACAGCTTGTGGCCGCCGAGCGAGAAGCGGCTCGAGCCGTCGGGCATCACGCCTTGGCCCTGGGTGACGCGGATCGCCTGGCACAGATTGGTCTTGCGGCTGAGGCAGTACTCGCACTGCCGGCATTCCGGCGTGTAGAGCGGGATGACGTGATCGCCCGGCTTGACGCTGGTCACGCCGGCGCCGACCTCGACCACGATGCCGGCGCCCTCGTGACCGAGGATCGCCGGGAACAGGCCCTCGGGATCGCCGCCCGACAAGGTGAACTCGTCGGTGTGGCACACGCCGGTCGCCTTGATCTCGACCATCACCTCGCCGGCGCGCGGGCCATCGAGCTTGACGGTTTCGATGGTGAGGGGTGCGCCTGCCTTGTGCGCGACCGCCGCCTTGACGTCCATATGATCGTCTCCCTTGGGCCCGCTCGAAGGCCCAACGGTAGCGATCCACTGCTTCGGGAGCTACAGAAGACTACGCGCTCGCGCGCGGCGCGACGGCCAGCCGCAGCGGCAGCAATCCCGCGATGGTGCCGCGCAGGCGCTCGGGCTCGACCGGCTTGAGCAGCACGCCGCCGGCTTGGCTGGCGGCCAGCCGCGCCGCCGTCGTCGGGTCGGACTGCGCGGTCAGGAACACGATCGGCATGGCATGGCTCTGGCGCAGCGCCGCGGCGGTCTCGATGCCGTCCATGCCGCCGTCGAGGCGCACGTCCATGAGCACGAGATCGGGCGGCGTGATCGCCGCCATGATCAGGGCGTCCTCGCCGCGCGCCGCGACGCCGGTCACGCCGTAGCCCCAGTCGTTGAGCAGAAGCCTGAGGCCAAGCGCGATCGTCGGCTCATCCTCGACCACCAGAACACGCGCGGACCGAACGCGGGAAGGCATGGGCGGCGAACTCACCGATCGCAAACCGATGATCGTCGAGCCTAGCGGCCGCCCCCGGTCGCTCCCAATAAGCAAGATTCGTTAGCGGACATCAGAAAAACGGTCTGGAATTGCCGCAAATTTATGCAACGGCCGCCGCGGTGCTAGCCCGCCGGACGCGCCAAGAACACGTCGCGTTGCCACAGGTCGCGCGTGATCGTCGGTGCCGCGAAGCCGGCGCGCGCGAACGCGGTGCGCCAGGTCGCGCGCGTGAACAGCCCGAGGCTGTGCCGGTCATGGACCAGCCGCACCGTGCCGTCGGTGTCGCGCAGCAGGATCGCGAGGTCGGCGCTGTGCACGGTGGCGCCGGAATCCGGCGCCTGGATCCAGCTGATGTAGCGCAGGCCGCGGCCGCTGCCGTCGTCGGCATCGTGGCCGCCGCTCTCGACGTGCGGCTTGAAGGTCTCGGCGACGTAGTCGGGGAGCACAACGGCGATGCCATTCGTCGAGAGGTGGGCGCGCAAGGTCGTCAGCGCGGCGCACAGATCGTCTTCGGCGGTCATGTACATGACCGCGTCGTGGATCATCACGACATCGAAGGCCGTGCCCAGCCGCACCGTGCGCATGTCGCCGTGTACGTGGGTTGCGCGCGGATTGAGCCGGCGGCTGACGTCGAGCATCGCCGGCGACGCGTCGACCAGGGTCATCGCGGCGTGCCGACCGAGGTGAGACGCCGCGTGGCCGCCCCCGGAGCCGAGCTCCAGCATCGTGGCGGGGCGCCGGCCGAGCATCTTCGTCGCCGTGTCGAGCAGCCAGTCGGCCTCCTCGGCGTAGCGGTCGGGCGGCGAAAACAGCGGCCACCAGGCCGCCAGGTCGGTGTAGAGCCGCGGCGGCAGCATCTCGCCGCGCCGATCTAGCGCGGTACGCCGCCGCGCTCGACGTGCTCGAGCAACGCGAGCAGCCCCGACAGCAGCTGGGTCGGGCTCGGCGGGCAGCCGCGGATGTGCAGATCGACCGGCACTACCGCGCTGACGCCGCCGACCACGGCGTAGCTGCCGGCGAACAGGCCGCCGTCGAGCGCGCAGTCGCCGGTCGCGACCACCCATTTGGGATCCGGCGTGGCGGCATAGGTGCGCTGCAGCGCCTCGGCCATGTTGGCGGTCACCGGGCCGGTGACCAGCAGCACGTCGGCATGGCGTGGCGACGCTACAAAGCGGATGCCGAAGCGCTCGATGTCGTAGAACGGGTTGTTGAGCGCGTGGATCTCGAGCTCGCAGCCGTTGCAGCTGCCGGCATCGATCTGGCGGATGCTGAGGCTGCGGCCGAGCCGCGCCCGCGCCGCCTTGTCGACCTGGGCGGCGAGCTCGACCAGCGCCTCGCGGCTGACCGGCGGCGGCGGCTCGGTCACCGGCGCGGTCAACAGGTTTCGGGCGATCAATTTCCACATGGCTGGTCGGCGCCTCTAGAGATCGTGTCCGGAGTAGGAGCCGTTGACGCTCTTATTGCAGAGCGGGAAATCGGCGACGATGTTGCCCTCGATCGCGGCCTCGATCAACGGCCATTGGAACCACGAGGGATCGCGCAGGTGCGCCCGGATCACCCGAGCGTCGCCGCCGAGCCGGACCCAGGCCAGGACGTCGCCGCGGAAGCCCTCGACCAGCGCCAGGCCTTCGCCGCTGCCGGCCGGCAGCGTGGCGCGCAGCTCGGTGCGCGCCGCCGGGCCGGCCAGGCGCTCGAGCAGCTGGCGCACCAGGCCGAGGCTTTGGTCGATCTCCTCGACGCGAATCGTGACGCGGCTGTGGACGTCGCCGTAGCGTCGTACCGGCACCTCGAACGCGAGCGCGTCGTAGGGCGGGTAGCCGGGCTGCTTGCGCGCGTCGAAATCGCGCGACGCGGCACGCCCGACAAAGCCGCCGGCGGCGAAGCGCTGCACCAGCTCGGCCGAGATGATACCGGTGTTGGTCGTGCGATCGAGCAGCGAGGGCTTGGCGTTGTAGATGTCAACGACGTGACGCAGGCGCACGGCGAGCTCGTCGACCAGCTCGGCGAGCGCGTCGGCACCGCCGGTGTCGAGATCGACGGCGACGCCGCCCGGCACGATCCTGTCCATCATCAGGCGATGGCCGAAGCAGCGCTCGGCGGCGCGCAAGATCAGCTCGCGCAGACGGCCGCACTCGGCATGGAGCAGCGCGAACGCGGCGTCGTTGGCGATTGCGCCGACATCGCCGAAGTGGTTGGCCAGGCGCTCGAGCTCGGCCATCAGGGCGCGCAGCTCGACCGCGCGCGCGGGCACGGCGGCGCCGCTCGCTGCCTCGACCGCGCGCGAGAATGCGAGCGCGTAGGCGACCGTGCTGTCGCCTGAGATGCGACCGGCGAGCTTGACGGCGTCGAACGCCGGCTGGCCGGCCATCAGGGTCTCGACGCCCTTGTGGACGTAACCGAGCCGCACCTCCAGCCGCACCACGGTCTCGCCGTTGCAGTGGAAGCGGAAATGGCCGGGCTCGATGATCCCGGCATGGACCGGACCGACCGGGATCTGGTGCACGCCGTCGCCGTCGACCGGCAGGAAGGGGTAGGGCGCCGACGCGAACAGCCGCGAGCGCTCCCAGCGGCCGTGGTCGAGCCAGGGCCGCCGATCCGGTCCGTCGAACGAGATCAGCGCGTGCAGGTCGGCGGCGGCGCGCTCGAGCCGGATCGCGCCCGGCCGGACATGGCCGAGCGATTGGAAGCTCTTGTCCGGACAGGGGTGGCTGAGCACGACCAGCAGCCCGTCTCCGGGGTCGCGCACCGCCACGTGGATCGTGTCGTCGTCGCCCCACAGACCGAACAGCTCCCAGTCGGCGACCGCGAGCATCGCGATCAGATCATTCCACGCCGCGGCATCGAAAACGTGGCGCGGCACCGGACGATGCGCCGGCACCGCCTCCCAGTTCGTGCCGGGAAGGTTTTGTATCCACTCGCCGAGGGCGGGCGCGGCCATGGCTCAGCCCAGCATGCGGGAGACGTTGGCGAACCAGCCGATCAACGTCGGCGGGAGCCAGAGGGCGGCCAGCACCACCAGCCCGAGATGGGCATAGAGGGGCACCACGGTGGTCGCCGGAGCGCGCGCCGTCGCCGACGGCGTCACCGTCCCGAAGGCGATCTGTTGGACGCGCAGCAGCAGCGCCCCCAGCGCGATCAGGAGGCCGAGCGCGAACAGCGCGCCGAGCGCGGGCGAGCCCGGAAAGGCCGACGTGACGATCAGGAATTCGGTGGCGAAGATGCTGAACGGCGGCGCGCCCGCGCTCGCGATGACGGCCAGCACGAATCCCCAGCCGAGCAGGGGGTGGCTGGTCGCGATGCCGGACAGGCGGACGATCTCGCGCGTGCCCTTGAGCTGCACGATCCGACCGACCGCGAAGAAGATCGACGATTTCGTCAGGCCGTGCGCCGCCATGTGGAGCAGTCCGGCGAAATTGGCGGCGGTGCCGCCGATCCCGAACGCAAACGTCATGATGCCGACGTGCTCGATCGACGAATAGCCGAAGAAGCGCTTCACGTCGCGGCGGCGGTAGAGCATCAACCCGGCGAACAGCAGCGAGCCGAGGCCGAGCGCGATCATCAGATTG
>JACQAI010000526.1 GCA_016195115.1 Pseudomonadota bacterium | reverse complement strand
GGCGCGCGCGGCGGCGTCGACATGATGGTCGCGATGAACCCGCAGACCTGGGACCAGGACATCGCCTCGATCGAGTCGGGCGGCTACCTGTTCTACGACAACTCCAAGCCGATGCCGCGCTCGAAGTTCCGCGACGACATCATCATCGTCGGCATGCCGCTGACCGAGATCTGCAACAAGGAATATTCCGATCCGCGCCAGCGCCAGCTGTTCAAGAACATCATCTATGTCGGCGCGCTGTCGGCGCTGCTCGGCATGGACGTGCCCGAGATCGAGCGTCTGATCGCCGAGCAGTTCAAGGGCAAGGACAAGCTGATCCAGCCCAACATCAAGGCGCTGCACATGGGCCGCGACTACGCGCTGGCCAACCTCGAGTGCCCGATCGGGCTGCAGCTCAAGCGCGCCGACAAGGTCGGCAAGCGCGTCTTCCTCGAGGGCAATGCGGCGGCCGCGCTCGGCTGCGTCTACGGCGGCGCCACGGTCGCGGCGTGGTATCCGATCACGCCGTCGTCCTCGATGGCCGAGGCTTTCCAGCGCCATTGCGGCCGCTTCCGGGTCGACCCGGAGACCAAGAAGAACAAGTTCGCGATCGTCCAGGCCGAGGACGAGCTGGCTTCGATCGGCATCGTGATCGGCGCCGGCTGGAACGGCGCGCGCGCCTTCACGGCGACCTCCGGGCCGGGCATCTCGCTGATGCAGGAGTTCCTCGGGCTGGCCTATTTCGCCGAGATCCCCGCGGTCGTGTTCGACGTCCAGCGCGGCGGCCCGTCGACCGGCATGCCGACGCGCACCCAGCAGTCCGACGTGCTGTCGTGCGCCTACGCCTCGCACGGCGACACCAAGCACGTGCTGCTGTTCCCCGAGGACCCGCGCGAGTGCTTCGAGTTCGGCGCGTTGTCGTTCGACTTGGCCGATCGGCTGCAGACCCCGGTGTTCGTGCTGCTCGACCTCGACATCGGCATGAACGACCGGCTGTGCGAGCCCTTGGTCTGGGATGATACGAAGAAGATGGACCGCGGCAAGGTGATGACCGAGGCCGAGCTCGAGGCCGGCAAGGACTTCGGGCGCTATCTCGACGTCGACGGCGACGGCATTCCCTACCGCACCTATCCGGGCACCCACCCGAAGCGCGGCGCCTATTTCACCCGCGGCACCTCGAAGGACCGCTACGCGCGCTACAGCGAGGAAGGCACCGTCTACGCCGACAACATGCAGCGGCTGCTCAAGAAGTTCGAGACCGCCAAGCAGCTGGTGCCGCGGCCGATCCGGCGCGCCGCGCCGCAGCCGACCCGCTTCGGCGCGATCTACTACGGTTCGACCAGCCCGGCGATGGACGAGGCGATCCAGGCGCTCGAGGCCCAGGGCATGTCGCTCGATACCCTGCGCGTGCGCGGCTTCCCGTTCCACCAGGACGTCGTCGACTTCGTCGCCGAGCACGACCAGGTGTTCGTGGTCGAGCAGAACCGCGACGCCCAGCTGCGCGTGCTGATGGTCAACGAGTGCAATATCGATCCCGCCAAGCTGATCCGCGTGCTGCACTACGACGGCACGCCGATCACCGCGCGCTTCATCCTGCGCGCGATCGGCGACAAGCTCGCCGGGCTCAACGTCGTTCCGTTGCGGAAGGCCGCGCCATGACGTTCATCACCAAGCCCAAGCTCCACCACCCCAAGCTGCCGACCAACGCGCTCGGCTACACGCGGCGCGACTACGAGGGCACGGTCTCAACCCTGTGCGCCGGGTGCGGCCACGACTCGATCAGCGCCGCGATCGTCCAGGCGTGCTTCGAGCTCGACCTGCAGCCCCACCGCATCGCCAAGATGTCGGGCATCGGCTGCTCGTCCAAGACGCCGACCTATTTCCTCGGCCAGTCGCACGGCTTCAACAGCGTGCACGGCCGCATGCCCTCGGTGCTGACCGGCGCCAACCTGGCCAACGGCGAGCTGATCTATATGGGCGTCTCGGGCGACGGCGATTCGGCATCGATTGGGCTCGGGCAGTTCGCCCACTCGATCCGCCGCGGCGTCAACATGGTATACGTGGTCGAGAACAACGGCGTCTACGGCCTCACCAAGGGCCAATTTTCCGCCACCTCGGACAAGGGGTCAAAAAGCAAGCGCGGCGTCGCCAATCACGATTCGGCGATCGACATGGTGTCGATGGCGCTGCAGCTCGGCGCGACCTACGTCGCGCGCAGCTTCTCGGGCGACAAGACCCAGCTCGTGCCCCTGATCAAGGGCGCGATCGCGCATGAGGGCGCGGCCTTCATCGACTGCATCTCGCCGTGCGTGGCGTTCAACAACCACGACGGCTCGACCAAGAGCTTCGATTTCGTGCGCGAGCACAACGAGGCGGTCAACCGGCTCGACGTGATGCCCGGCCGCGCGCCGATCACCGCCGACTACGCGCCGGGCGAGGTCGAGGCGGTGACCCAGCACGACGGCAGCGTGCTGTTGCTGCGTAAGCTGCATGCCGACTACGACCCGCACGACCGGGTGCATGCGATGAACTACCTGCAGGAGCGCGCCGCCGCGGGCGAGATCGTCACCGGGCTGCTCTATGTCGATCCCGAGCCCGAGGATCTCCACGCCCATCTCAACGTGATCGCCAAGCCGCTCAATCAGCTCGACGAGAAAGAGCTGATCCCGGGCGCCGCGATGCTCGAGCGCTTCAACAGCACGCTGCGCTGAGTCTGTATTAGGACGCCGCGACCGACAGCGCCGGCGAACCGCCGACGGCGGTGCCGGACGCACCGAGCAGCGGCAGCTCGATCGCGAAGCACGAGCCGCGTCCGACGGTCGAGCGCACTCTGACGCGATGGCCGAGCAGTTCGACGCTTTGCCGGACAATCGATAGGCCGAGACCATAGCCGGCGCGGCGCTGCGGCTCGACGCGCCGGAACTCCTCGAAGATCGCCGGCAGGTGGTCCGCGGCGATGCCGACGCCGGTGTCGTGCACCTCGATGATCAGCCGGCCGGCGCGGCGGCGGCAGCCGACCAGCACCCGGCCGCGGTCGGTGTACTTGATCGCGTTGCCGACCAGGTTGATCAGGATGGTCAGCACCATGTCGGGGTCGGTGCGCACCCGCGCCGACGACGCCACCATGCGGAAGTCGAGCTCCTTGGCCAGCGCCGCGGGGGCGCAGATGTCGCGCATCTCGGCGAGCACCGGCGCTCGCCCGACAGCCGGTCGACGCTCATCGCGATCGTCTGCAGCGGCTGCTTGAAATCGTGTCCCGCCGCCGCCAGCAGCCGGGTCTTGGCGCGGGTCGCCTCGCGCAGCTCGCGCTCGCGGAGCTCGAGCTGGTCCGCCATCTTGTCGAAGGTCGTGCCGAGCTGGCCGATCTCGGAATGGCGGTCGCTCAGCTGGGCGCGCGCACCGTAATCGCCTTCCGACCAGCGTACCGCGGTGCGCATCAGCGCCGCGATCGGCCGGCGAATGAACGCGATGCCGCCGAACCCGGCGACCGCAAGGGCGAGCACGATGCTGGCGGCCAGCCAGCCGATGCCGACCCACAGCGTCCGGCGCACCGTGGCGAACGCCGCGTCGGTGGCGGTGCCGACGCCGATATAGAGGCCGACCGGCGGCGCCGCGAGCGGGCTGTAACCGATCACCCGCCTGACGCCGTCGACCCCGACGAGGTCGGCGACGCCGGCATCGGGCGCGTCGAGCACGGCCCGCGCTTCGGGCCCGAGCGGCCGCCCGACCCATGTCTCCTGATCCGGCAAGCGCACCAGGATCGTGCCGTCGCGATCGGCGATCAGGATCGTGAGCTCCTTGTTCCACCAGCGATTGGCCAGATAGTCAGCCAACCAATCGAGCTTGAGGGTCAGCAGCATGACGCCACGCTCGCCGTCGGACCGCATGATCGGGTAGGCGAACGGTACGACCTTGTTGGGCACCAGGCGGCCCTGGAGATACTCGCCGATCACGAAACCGTTGGTCGCCAGCGCAGACTTGAAATAGCCGCGGTCACCGAGAAAGACGTTGCGCTGCGAGACCGGCGTACTGCCACAGTAGGTGTAGCCGTCGGCGCCGATCGCCACCATCGTGCTGTACGCGTCGTATTTCTTGATCAGGTCCTGCAGATAGGCGGTGCAGCGGTCGACGTTGCGGTCGACGATCAGTGGCATGTTGGCGAGCGCGACCAGCAGCTGACGGGCGCCGTCGACCAACCGATCCTGCTCGCTCGACACCAGCCTGGCCTGCTGCAGGGCGTGGTCGTGGATCTCGACGACGCGCGACCGGTAGGTCTGGAACTGCGTCCAGGCGAGGATCGCGGTCGCGGGCAGGATCGCGATCGCCACCAGAGCGAACAAGCGCGCCAGCAGCGTCATGAATCACCGAAACCGCGGCAGAAATTGCGGCAATTTCCGACGGCGCGCCGCGCCGGCACCGGGGGGCTGCTCGCGGCGACCGCGGGGTTCACGCTGCGGTGGGTCGTTGGCCTGGTCAATTGCTTCGCCTTGGCGACCCGCTGACGGCCACCCGAGCGGGCGCCGCGGGCCGGGGCCCTGGCCGCCGACCGTGGGGCAATCAGGTCAAAATTAGATTAATCCCCGAGGCGGTCCCGGTGCAGCGGCGGCCGAGGCCGGGCCCGACCCCGCCGCGGGGCCCACCCCGGCGGCCCACGCTCGGACGGTTCTGGATGCGCGCCGCCGAACCGGTGCTAGTATGGCGGTTCAAGCCCGCCGCGAGTGTCATGCC
>JACQAI010000525.1 GCA_016195115.1 Pseudomonadota bacterium | reverse complement strand
GAGATTCGCCGGCACCGCCTCTTGCGTTCAAGCGTCACGCGTCAAAAGTGGCCATTTCATCGGCATTTCTTGCGTATCGAGCGACGGCATGCAGCAGCTTCTTACGACCGGCCGGCGGGCGACGTCGGATGCCACGCAGCGATCGGCTGCTATCGTCACATCGCGCGCGGCGTCGCCGTCGCGCCACCAGATCGCGGCATTCCGTGGTTGCCGAGCGCTTCGAGGACTTGCGGCGCCCCGCCGCAGCGCGCGGTTGCCCGATGTCGCGCGGCAGCGCGGCGGCACCGCGCGCGGCGGCGAGGCCAGCCGCCCGACCGGCGCGCGCGGTGCCGCGGCGCCGATCGCGCGTGCCGCGCTCGTGCATCGAGGTCGGCTGGGCATGCTGCGCCGGCGTCGACCGGTGCCCGGCAAATCCGCGGTCCACGCGCGATTCAGGTCCGCGACAGACGCGCGTGCTCGGACCGCCGCGATTTCCAGGCGAGCCCGCGCGGTCCGCGGGGTCGCGCGTGGTGAGGGTGTCCACACCGATCCGTGCGGCATTGCCGAAATGCCGCTCCCGCGGGGCCTTGTGGATAAGTTGGAGCCATGCGGCGTTCCGTCGCGCGCGGAATAGGCCGATTTTGGCAGGGTTTTGTAAACCCTAACGGTCAGAAGACCGGTTTGCGCTTGGCTTTGAAGGCGGCCGCACCCTCGGCGAACTCCGCGTCCGTGATGCAGATCGCCTGAGCCAGCGCCTCCATCTCGAGCGCCGTGTCGAGCGGCGCCGGCATCGCGGCCAACAGCTGCTTCACGATGCTGAAGGCGTGCGGCGGCAGGGCCGCCAGGATGCGCGCCTGGTCGAGCGCCGCGGCCGCAACCTCGTCGTCGTCGACCACGCGGTCGGCGAGGCCGATCTCGAGCGCCTCCGCGCTCGCGTAGCTGCGCGCCAGCAAAATGGCCTGCCGGGCGCGCGCCGCGCCGATGCGCCGCGGTAGGGTGTGGAGCATGCCCCAGTCGGGCACCAGCCCGACCTTGAAGAACGGCACCGAGATCTGCGCCGAACGCCCCATCACGATGACGTCGGCGAGCAGCGCGATGCTGGCCCCGGCGCCCGCCGCATGGCCGTCGACCGCGGCGACCACCGGCTTCTCGCTCTGCAGCAGCAGCCGGACGCCACGATGGCCGTCCTTCAGGCGCGCCCGCATGGCGCGCGCGGTCTCGGGCATCGAGGTCAGGTCGCCGCCGCCGCAGAAATGCCCGCCGGCGCCCGCAATGATCAGGCAGCGCACAGCCTCGTCCGCCAATGCCGCGGCAGCGGCATCGACAAACGCCGTGCGCAGCTCGCCGTCGAGCGCGTTGCGCCGCTCCGGCCGGTTGAGCGTGACGCGCGCTACCCGCTCGGCGGGACGATCGACCAGGACGCGATCAGCCATTCAGCTCCTCCTTTCCAACGTCATTGCGTTGATTCGTCGCTACGCTCCTCGCAATGACGACGTCAAAACTAATTCCGTCCAGACAGCAGGCCGCGGGCGATCACTTGCGCCTGGATCTCGGCGGCGCCTTCAAAAATGTTGAGGATGCGCGCGTCGCACAGCACGCGGCTGATCGGGTATTCCTCGGCGTAGCCGTTGCCGCCGTGGATCTGCAGCGCGTTGTCGGCGTTGGCCCAGGCGACGCGGGCGGCCATGAGCTTGGCCATGCCGGCCTCGATGTCGCAGCGGCGGTCCTGGTCCTTCTCGCGCGCCGCGAAGTAGGTGAGCTGGCGCGCCATCATGGTCTCGACCGCCATCCAGGCGAGCTTGCCGGAAACCCGCGGGAACGCGTAGATCGCGCGGCCGAACTGCTGGCGCTCGGTGGCGTAGGCGAGGCCGAGCTCGAGCGCGCATTGGGCGACGCCGGTGGCGCGCGCCGCGGTCTGGATGCGTGCCGACTCGAAGGTCGCCATCAGTTGCTTGAATCCCTGGCCCGGCACGCCGCCGAGCAGATGATCGGCCGGCACCACGAAGCCGTCGAATGCGATCTCGTACTCCTTCATGCCGCGATAGCCCAGCACCTTGATCTCGCCGCCGCTCATGCCTTGTGCCGGGAAGGGATCCGTGTCGCTGCCGCGCGGTTTTTCCGCCAGCAGCATGCTGAGGCCGCGATAGCCGGGCGTCGGCTCGGTGCGCACCAGCAAGGTCATCAGATCGCTGCGCGCGCCATGGGTGATCCAGGTCTTGTTGCCGTAGACCTTGTAGACGTCGCCCTCGCGCACCGCGCGGGTCGTCAGCGACCCCAGGTCCGAGCCGGTGTTGGGCTCGGTGAACACCGCGGTCGGCAGGATCTCGCCCGAGGCGATGCGCGGCAGGAACTTGGCCTTCTGCGCATCGGTGCCGCCCTGGCGGATCAGCTCGGCGGCGATCTCGGAGCGCGTGCCGAGCGAGCCGACGCCGATATAGCCGCGCGACAGCTCCTCGCTGACCACGCACATCGCGGTCTTGCCCAGGCCGAGGCCGCCGAACGCTTCGGGCACGGTCAGGCCGAACACGCCGAGCGCGCCCATCTGCTCGACGACGTCGATCGGGATCAGCTGGTCGGCGCGATGCCAGTCCTGGGCGAACGGCGTGACGCGCTCTTGGGCGAAGCGCCGGAACTGGTCGCGCATCAGCGCCAGGGTCTCGTCGTCGAGCCCGGCGTCGCCGAAATTGCCGTCGCGGATCAACGCGGCGAGACGCTCGCGCACCGCGGCGCTGTTGCCGCGGCGGATCAGCGCCTGGGCGGCGTCGTCACGCTCGACGGGGGAGCCGTCGAGGCCGAGATCGGCGGGCCGCGCGATCTCGCCCGGCGCCAGCGCAATGCCGTGCGCGAGCTGAGCCAGGTATTCGCCGAACCCGGCCTGTAGGATCAGGGCCTCGATCTCGCCCAGGCGACCGACGGCCTCGGCGCGCTCGGCCCAGGCGAGCAGCTGCTGCAGCGCGGCGACATACGTGGCTGTCCAGGCGTAGCCGTGCGCGGCGAATTGCTGCTGGTCGAGCCGCGCCGCGTCGATCGCGCCGCCCGGCGCGACCAGGGCGGCGACGGCGCGACGCACCGCGGCCTCGTGCGTGGTCGCAGCAGCGAGCGCGGCGCGGCAGGTCGCGAGCAGGGGCTCGACCCGCACCGTTGAACCGGCGGCGGACGCGGAAGATAGGCTCATGACTTGTCGACGCTCGGTCAATCCAACCGGGGGAGGGTTAGTCGAGCCTCTTGCCGCGATCCGTCACCAGATCGAGGAAGGCGCCGGTCTCGCGATTGAGGAAGTCGATGTCGGCGGGGAACAGGCCGCCGGCCGAGGCATGCCCCGTGACGGTGCCCGGGCTGATCGTCACCGTTCGGACGTCGCGGATGAAGCGCGCGGCATCCTGCGGCTCCCATTCCGGATTCAAGAGGTCCTTGGTGCCAGTGAGGATCAGGGTCTTCGCCTTGATGGCGCGCAGCGCCTTGACGGTGTCGCCGCCCATGCCCGGCGTCATGCCGACGTCGTGCCGGTCATAGGCCCAGGTCTGGTAGATCCAGTCGTTGGCGTCGAACGCCGCGATCAGGTTGGTCTCCTGCGCCTGGGCCCACGGCAGGATGTCGAGCTGGTTGGCGAACTGATCGCGGAGCATTTCCGGGCTGCGGGCCGCGAGGAAGTTGAGGATGTCGCGCCATAGACGGATGCCGGCTTCCGGCGGCTTGGTGTAATTGCCCTGGTTCCACGCCGGGTCGAGCATGATGGCTTTGCGCGTCGCCTCGAGCACCATCACGGTCCAGGCCGGCGTCTTGGCCAGCGGCACCATGGCGACCAAGCCGTCCATGAACTCGGGGCGGCTGACACCCCATTGCAAGGTCTGCATGCCGCCCATCGACGGCCCGACGACGGCGACGACGTGGTTGATGCCGAGATGCTCGGTGAGCAGCCGATGCTGCGACGTCACCATGTCGCGCATCAGGAACTTGGGGAACCCCATGCGGGGCTGGGCCGTGCTGTTGCTCGGCGAGGTCGTGAGGCCGTTGCCGATCGCGTCGGTCGCGATCACGAAGTAGCGGTCGGTGTCGAGCGCCTTGCCGGGCCCGATCAGGAAGTCGAGGCGATGATGGTTGCCGCTGATCGCCGTCACCATCAGGACCGCGTTCGATTTCTTGGCGTTCAGCTTGCCGTGCGTGACGTAGGAGATCGCGAAGTCCTTGATGACCTCGCCGCTCTCGAGCGGGAAGTCGCCGATCTTGTGGAGTTGGTGCGGCGGCTGCGACGGGCTGTGCGCGGCGGCGGCTCCGGCATGCAGCCCGGCGATCAGCGCGACGGCGACGATTGGGCGCTTCATGGACGACCCTCCCCGAGCCAGCATTCCGGCTCGCTCCCCGAAGGCGTCTCGGAGTTCTGTCGTCGAGCCGGCCGCGCGCTTATAGCGCCTCGGCCGGGCGTGCGCTAGGCGACCTTGAGGGGACTCTTGGGCAGCTTCTCGGCCAGGCCGAGGGCGGCCTCGCGGCGGTCCATCTCGGCCCACACGTCAGCCGGTTTAAC
>JACQAI010000524.1 GCA_016195115.1 Pseudomonadota bacterium | reverse complement strand
ATCAGGCCGCCGCGGGTCCACAGGTCGTTCTGGCCGCGCTCGAGCTTGAGCGGCGTGTTCTTGCCGACGTTGCGCTCGAAGATCTCGCCGTAGTTGCCGACCGCCTTGACGGCCCGCACCATCCACTCCTCGTCGAGATTGAGCGCCTTGCCCATGCCGGGCGTGACCCCGAGCATGCGCTTGAGGTTGGGATCCTCGCTCTTCTTCTGGTCCTCGACGTTGGCCTGGGTAAGGCCGCTCTCCTCGGCCTGGATCAGAGCGTAGACGACCCAGGCGACGACGTTGAACCATTCCTCGTCGCCCTGACGCACGACGGGCGCCAAAGGCTCTTTCGAGATGCGCTCGGGCAGGATCATGAAGGCGGTCGCGTCGCCCGACCGCGAGGCGCGGAACGAGGCGAGGCCGGAGGCATCGGTCGTGTAGACGTCGCAGCGGCCGTTGATGAACGCGGCCTCGAGCTCGTTGAGCTCGCCGATCACGACCGGCTTGAACTCCATCTTGTTGCCGCGGAAATAGTCAGCCAAGTTGAGCTCGGTGGTGGTGCCCGGCTGGACGCACACGGTCGCGCCGTTGAGTTCCTTGGCGCTCTTGATGCCGAGCTTGGTCCGCACCAGGAAACCCTGGCCGTCGAAGAACGTCACCGGCGCGAAATTGAAGCCGTTGGCGGTGTCGCGCGTCAGCGTCCAAGTGGTGTTGCGCGACAGGATGTCGACCTCGCCGGACTGCAGCATCGGGAAGCGCTGCTGCGCGGTCGAGGGCACGAATTTTACTTTGTCGCCGCTGCCGAAGATCGCGGCCGCGATGGCGCGGCAGACGTCGACGTCGAGCCCGGTCCATTTGCCCTGGGCATCGGCGATCGAGAACCCGGTCACCCCGGTGCTGACCCCGCACGCCAGCTCGCCGCGCTGCTTGACCGCCGCCAAGGTGCCGGCGCCTTGGGCGATTGCCGGCCCCACGGTGGCGCCCGCGATCAACCCGGCCGCCACGATTCCGAACCACCCCTGCCTCATGCTCCCCGTACTCCCTCTGTCGGCGCTTCGCGCCGGTGTTTGACCCCGCCCACGAGACGGTTCCCCGCCGGCCGTCCCGCAAGCCTCGTGCCGTTTCTATCCATATTACCAAATCCGAGCCCGCGCCAGACCACAGGCCGCTGCCCGGCGCCCTACTCCACGGCGGCGCAGGTGGCGCACACGCCCGCGATCTCGATGGTCTGGCGCTCGACCGTAAAGCCGACCGCGGCGGCGCTCGCCCGCACCGCGCCGATGATCTCGGCGGCGGCCAGCTCGGTCACCGAGCCGCAGCGCCGACAGATCAGATGCTGACCCTGATGGGGACGCCGCGGATCACTGCAGCCGATGAAGGCATTGAGCGATTCAATGCGGTGGATCAGGCCGTTCTCGAGCAGAAAATCGAGCGCCCGATAGACCGTCGGCGGCGCCGCGTTGCGGCCCTCGTCGCGCAGCACGTCGAGCAGGGCGTAGGCGCCGACCGGGGCGTGGCTGCGCCAGACCAGCTCGAGCACCCGGCGGCGCACCGGCGTCAGCCGGTTGCCCCGGCGCTCGCATAGCTCGATCGCCGCGCCGAGCGCGTCGGCGACGCACTGATTGTGGTCATGCTCGAGCAGGCGGCACCTCCGCGCGCGTCATGAGGCACTATATCATGGCTGTCGACGCCGCCACCGCCGGGCAGGCGCCGCGGCCCCGGCGTTTTCCATTCCCCCCCGTCGGCGCTTGCTCTATGCAGAATGTCATGAGCGACCTGCCCCTCGTCCCGCTGCTTGGGCTCCAGGGCCTGACGATCGAGGTCTTGGACATCGGGGCCAACCCCGCGGCGCCGGGGCGCTACGCGTCGCTGGTCGACCAGAGCCTGACCCACGTCATCGCGATCGAGCCCGCGTCGGAGAACACCGCCCCTCTGCTGGCGCGCGGCGCCGATCGGGTGCTGCCGGTGTTCCTCGGCGACGGCGGGCCGGCACGCCTGCACGCGACGCGCGACCCGCGGTTCTCGTCGCTGTTCGAACCCGACCCGGCCGTGATCGACCGGTTCACCTCGCTCGCCACCGGACCCGGCGGCAACCTGCAGACCGTCTACACCGCCGAGGTCCAGACCGCGCGCCTCGACGACGTGCTGCCGGACGGACGGCCCGATTACATCCTGCTCGACATCCAGGGCGGCGAGCTCGGCGCCCTGCAGCACGGCCTCGCCATGCTCGCCTCGGCCGCGGTGATCGAGGCCGAGACCGCGCTCGCCGCGCTCTACAAGGACCAGCCGTTGCTCGGCGACCTGCAGTGCTTCCTGCGCCCGCACGGCTTCGTGCTGCACAAGCTGATCGATGTCGCCGGCCGCGCCTTCCTGCCATTGAGCCCGCCCAACCACCACGAGCCGATCAGCCAGCTCTTGTGGGCCGACGCGGTCTTCGTGCGCGACTTCGGTTCGTTGGCGAGCCACAGCGACGACCAGCTCCTCAAGGCGGCGCTGATCTTGAATGACGTCTATCACTCCTTCGATCTCGCCCTGCTGCTGCTCTCCGAGCACGATCGGCGTCGCGGCACGGGCTACGGCGCGACCTACCATCAGGCGCTCCAGACCGCGCCGGCGCTACATCCCGAATTTCTCACCATCAAGTCCCAGCCCTAGGGCTTCCCGCCATGCCGACCTCTCCCAATCCGCTGATCCAGGACATTGGCTTCGACGCGGCGGGGCTGGTCCCGGTCGTCGCGCAGCAGTACGACTCGGGCGAAGTCCTGATGGTCGCATGGATGAATCGCGACGCCGTGGTCGAAAGCCTGGCGTCGGGCCAGATGTGCTACTGGTCGCGCTCGCGCCGGGCGCTGTGGCGCAAGGGCGAGACCTCGGGCCAGGTGCAGCGCCTGGTCGAGCTCCTCCTCGATTGCGACGGCGACACGCTGCTGGCGCGCGTCGACCAGCTGGGCGTGGCGTGCCACACCGGCCGGCGCTCGTGCTTCTTCCGCACCGCGACCAGCGGCGGCTGGCAGGTCACCAGCGCGCCCGAGGTCGATCCCAAGACGCTTTACCCGGATCAGCCCTAAGGCCGCTCGGCGCGCGCTCGACGACGTGCGATTTTCGAACCAGGGGATGACGCCATGGCGGCACCGTTGAGCGATCGCGACCGCGCCGATCTGCAATCGACGATCACACCAGGCTGGGTCGTCGTCACCGACTCGGGCGCCGGGCCGCTCGGCCAAACCTTGCTCGACGGCCGCCACGTCCTGGCGGCCGACGAACCGTCGACGGTCGGCGGCCAAGACTCCGGCCCCTCGCCCTACGAGCTGCTCCTGATGGCGCTCGGCTCGTGCACCTCGATGACCTTGCGCCTGTACGCCGATCGCAAGCAGATCGCGCTCGAGCGCGTGATCGTCCGACTGAAGCACGGCAAGGTCCATGCCGACGACTGCGTGAACTGTGAATCCAAGAGCGCGATGATCGATCGGATCGATCGTCACATCGAGCTGTTCGGCAATCTCGATGCGGCGCAGCGCACCCGGTTGCTGCAGATCGCCGAGATGTGCCCGGTGCACCGGACATTGCAGTCCAAGATCGACATCCGCACCGCCCTGGTGCCGGAGGTCTAGGCCGGGAATCCGTCGTGCGCGGGCGCCT
>JACQAI010000523.1 GCA_016195115.1 Pseudomonadota bacterium | reverse complement strand
CGAAGCTCCAGAGGTTGCGGATGCCGATGCCGCTCTGGTTGACGACCGTATCCTCCTTGAACAGCGCCTTGTTGAACGCCGCGGCATATTTCGGATGCACGAGGAAGGCCTGCGGCTGGTCGCGATCGATGATCTCCTGCATCGCGAACACGACTTTGCGGCGGTCTTCCTGGTTCAGCGCGACGCGCTGCTGCTCGGCGAGCTTGTCGTAATCGGGATTGATGTAGCCGAGGAGGTTGTAGCCGGTCGCGGCCGTGCTCGAGTGGTAGAGATTGTAGAGGAACTCGTCGGGGTCGCTGCGCTCGGGCCGACCGACCATGCGCCACATGGTGACGTCCCACTTGTCGCGGCTGTACCAGATCAGCTGGGTCTGGGCCTGGCGCTGCAGCGGCTTGACCTCGACGTCGAGGCCGAGCTGGCGCCATTGCTGGGCGATCAGCTGCGCGGCCTGGAAACTCTGCGGCAACGCGGCCTGGGGCCACGAATAGAGGTTGATCTTGCGCACGCGCTCGTTGGCGGGCTGCGCCGCGCCGTCGGTCGGCCACGCGGCAACGCTAAGCAGAGCCGCCGCGGCCGCGGCGATCAGGGACTTTCTCATGAGGCCTCCTGAATGTCGGACCCGCGTTCGGTCATGCAAGGAACGAGCCCGCTGGTTGGCGTCATTGTGCGGGCGGCCAATCGGCTTGCAAACACAAATTCTTCGGCCGTACCGTGCCGGCATCGGAGGATTTCAGGGTGACGGCATGTCGCGCGAGACGGCGATCGAACGGGCGGTGCGGGGCTGGGACGACGGCAGCTTCATCAAGGACCTGACGCGCCGGGTCGCCTACCACACCGAGAGCCAGATCAAGGAGAGCCGGCCCTATCTGACGACCTACCTGACCGAGGAGATCGGCCCGACCCTCAAGGCAATGGGCTATCAGACCCAGGTCTTCGACAACCCCGAGCCCGCCGGCGGCCCGTTCCTGGTCGGCAAGCGGGTCGAGGACCCCAAGCTGCCGACGGTGCTGACCTACGGCCACGGCGACGTCATCCGCGGCCTCGAATCGCAATGGCGCGCTGGGCTCGACCCCTGGGTGCTCAAGCAGGAGGGCGAGCGCTATTACGGCCGCGGCACCGCCGACAACAAGGCGCAGCACTCGATCAACATCGCGGCGCTGCGCACCGTGATCGAAGAGCGCGGCAAGCTCGGGTTCAATTCGACCTTTCTGGTGGAAACCAGCGAGGAGATCGGCTCGCCGGGCCTCGAGGCGTTCTGCCGCAAGGAGAAGGCGCTGCTCAAGTCCGACATGCTGATCGGCTCGGACGGGCCGCGGCTGGCGCCCGAGCGGCCGACCATCTTCATGGGCACGCGTGGCGCGCTCAATTTCGAGCTCGCGGTCGAGCTGCGCGAAGGCGGCCACCACTCGGGCAACTGGGGCGGGCTGTTAGCGAATCCCGGGATTATCCTGGCGCATGCCTTGGCGACCATCGTCGATCGCAACGGCAAGGTGCTGGTGCGCGACATCGTGCCGGCGCACATCCCGAACTCGGTGCGTAGCGCGCTCGCCGACATCGAGCTGCCGAACCTGCCCGAGGGCCCGGAGATCGACGCCTATTGGGGCGAGCCCGGCTTGAGCGCCGCCGAGAAGGTGTTCGCCTGGAACACCTTCGAGATCCTGGCCTTCCGCACCGGCAATCCCGAGAACCCGGTCAACGCCGTGCCGCCGTGGGCGCGCGCGCATTGCCAGATCCGCTACACCATCGACCGCGATCCCGACACCTTCCTGCCGGCGCTGCGCCGCCATCTCGACGCCCACGGCTTCCAGAACGTAACCGTCGCGGCAACGCGGCTGACCATGTTCAAGGCGACCCGCCTCGATCCCGACCATCCGTGCGCGCAGTGGGCCGCCAAGTCGCTCGAGCGCACCACCGGCCAGAAGCCCGCCGTGCTGCCCAACCTCGGCGGCTCGCTGCCCAACGACGTGTTCAGCGATCTGCTCGGCCTGCCGACCATCTGGGTGCCGCACTCCTACGCCAGCTGCTCGCAGCACGCGCCCAATGAACATGTTCTCGCGCCGCTGCTGCGCGAGGGCCTGGCGATCATGACCGGCGTGTTTTGGGACATGGGCGAGGCGCCACCGAAGTTCTAGCCGGAGGACCGCCGATGGACGCGCGCACGATGCTGCAAGCGTTCTGTGACGCGGTCGAGCGCCGCGACGGAACCGGTTTTGCGCAGCTGTTCACTGATGACGGCGTCTATCACGACGTGTTCTACGGCGCCTTCACAGGCCGCGCCCGCATCGCCGATATGATCAACGACTGGTTCTACCGCGACGCCGGCGACTTCCGCTGGGACATGCACGATCCGGTCAGCGACGGCACGATCTTGTACGCGCGCTACGTCTTCAGCTTCGCGTCACGGCTGCCCGGCGCCGAGGGCAAGCGCGCGATGTTCGAGGGCGTCGCGATCATGACGCTGCGCGACGGCAAGATCGCCGACTACCGCGAGGTCGCCAACGCCGGCCCCGGTTTCGTCGACATGAATTTTGCTCCGGCGCGCATCGCCAAGATCTTGGGCCGCCAGGGCGCCGAGCTGAAGGCGCGCGCCGAGGCGGCGCGGCATCTGGCGCCGTAAGCGCCCTCACCCTCCCAACGCTGCGCGTTGGGCCCCTCCCTCTCCCGCAGTACGGGCGAGGGGCTTTTGAGCTCGCGCTGAATACTCCCTCTCTCGCACCGCGCCGCGGAAAGGGTGAGGGTCAGCCGCGGGCGGCGGCGCGCTCGCGCGTGTAGCGGTTTTCGGGGACGCGCAGGCCGAGGTGCTGACGCAGGGTCGTGCCGGTGTAGTCGGTACGGAAAATACCGCGGCGCTGCAGCTCGGGGATGACCCCACGAGTCACATCGTTGAGCTGGGTCGCCTCGACGGCGAAGCCGTCGGCGGCGGCCGCGTCGAGCCAGGTTGCGAGCGCATCGGCGCTGGGCGCGGGCAGGGCGGCCATGATCGTGAGATCGTCGGGCGCGCGGCCGTGGTGGGCGGCGCGGCCCTTGAGGTCGGCATAGAAGGCTTGCGCCGCGCCGAGCTCGGTCTCGGCCGTGAAGACGACGTCGGCGGCGCGGGCGGCGAGCGCGCGCTCGGCGTCCGACATCGCGGCGAGGGTCACGACCGGCCAGCCTTGCGCGGAGCGCGTGATGTTGAGCGGGCCCTTGACCTTGAAGTGGGCGCCGGCGTGGTCGAGGAAGTGGATCTTGTCGCGGTCGATGTAGTCGCCGCTAGTCTTGTCACGCAGCAGCGCGCCGTCCTCCCAGCTGTCCCACAGCCCGGCGACGACATCGTAGAACTCGGCGGCGCGCGCCAGGCGCGCATCCGCGTCGGGGGGGCCGTCGAACCCATAGTTCGCCGCGTCCGCGAGCGGTGCTGCGGCCAGGTTCCAGCCGATGCGGCCACCGCTGATGTGGTCGAGCGACGCGAAACGCCGGGCGAGGTTGTAGGGCTCGTTGTAGATCGTCGACGCGGTGGCGATCAGGCCGATCTGCGTGGTGACGGCGGCGAGCCCGGCGAGCAGGGCGGTCGGCTCCAAGGTGACGGCGGCGCCCTCTGCGAAGACGATCAGATCGAGCTTGGCCTGCTCGGCGCGTTGGGCGAGCTGGACGCAGCGGCGGAAGTCGGCGTCCGCGGTGGCGATGACGCCGAGCTTGAGCTGCCTGAACTCAGGCATGCGCGCGCTGCTTGGCGACGAAACTGTTCGGCGGAACCGGTACGCCGAGATTGGCGCGCAGGGTCGTGCCTTCGTACTCGGTGCGGTAGATGCCGCGGCGCTGCAGCTCGGGCACCACCAGGTCGACGAATTCCTCGAGCGGCTTGGGGTAGTGGGCAAACAGGAGGTTGAAGCCGTCGCACGCGCCGGCCTCGAGCCATTCCTGCATGTCGTCGGCGAGCTGCTCGGCGGTGCCGTAGGCGACGCGGTGGCCTTGCGACATGCCGAGCACGCGGCCGATCTGGCGGATCGTCATGCCGCGCCGGCCCATTTCAATCACCATCTGTTGACGGGCGCGCGCGGCGTTGCTCGGCGGCAGCTCGGGCAGCGGCCCGTCGGGATCGAACTTGAAGAGGTCGAGGCCGCCGGCCAGCCGCGACACCGCCGCCAGCCCGAAATTGTCGTCGACCAGCCCGCGAAGCTGCTCGTATTTCTGGCGCGCCTCGTCCGGCGTGCGGCCGACCACCGGCATCAGGCCGGGGAAGATGCGGACGTGGTCGGGCGCGCGGCCGTAGCGCGCGGTGCGTTTGGCCATGTCGGCGCAGAACGTCTGGCCTTCCTTCACCGTGGTCTGGGCGGTGAACACCATGTCGGCGGTACGCGCGGCGAGCTCCATGCCGACGTCCGACGAGCCGGCCTGGGCGATCACCGGGCGGCCCTGCGGCGAGCGCGCGATGTCGAGCGGCCCGCGCACCGTGAAGTGCTCGCCCTTGTGGTCGAGCACGTGGCGCTGGTCGCCGTCGACACTATCCCACAGCCCGACCACGACGTCGTGGAACTCGGCGGCGCGGTCGTAGCGCTCGCCGTGCTCGAAATGGCTGTCGCGGCCGAAATTGACCGCCTCGTCCTCGGCCTGCGAGGTCACCAGGTTCCAGCCGATCCGGCCGCCGCTGATGTGGTCGGCGGTCAGGAAACGCCGCGCGACGTTGTAGGGCTCGTTGTAGCTGGTCGTGCAGGTCGAGATCAGGCCGACGTGGGTCGTCACAGCGGCAAGCGCGGCAATGCCGCTGACCGGCTCGATATGCGCCTGGCGGCCGCTGCGCACCCGGAACGGCTTGGCGCCGTAGGTCGCGGCGCTGCCCGGGATCGCGACCGAGTCCTGGAAGAACATCGCGTCCATCTTGCCGCGCTCGGCGACCCGCGCGAGATGGACCAGGTGCTCGAAGCCGAGGTCGCTCTCGGCGACCGCCTCGGGATGTCGCCAGCCGGTCGGATGGCAGCACGGCACGTTCATGAATGCGCCGAAGCGCAGCTGCTTTGTCATCGCTGCGAGGCTAGCAAGGTTGCGCGCAGGGTGGCTAGCCGCATGTTGCGCCCGACAGCTACATCGCCGCGAGCTCGGCGCCATCCATGGCGTAACGGGCGAAGACGAAGTCACGGATCCCGACGACCTGCTCGCCAGCCCATGCCAGGAGGACGAAGTATTTCAGCCGCTGATCGGGATCGTCGGCGTCATAGACCAGCGCCGCCGGGTGACGGTCGACGAACCCTGGAGCGAACCGCCAATGTGGCCGGGTGGCGTAATTGCTGAAATACGGGGGCGCCACGGCCTTCTTCCCGGCCAGGCGTACCCGGTTGACGATCTCGAGGCGCACGTCATCGGAGAGCATCGCCCGCACTGCATCGAAATCATGCGCATTGAAACGCTCGATATAGGTCTTGAGCCGCGTCCGCTCCGGCTCCGCCAGGACGGGCACGGGGGCGTCGTCGGCCGTTGCGGCGAGCGCGCGCAGGCGGGTTCGTCCTCGCTGCAGCGCCGCCTTTACCGCCGGCACGGTGGCGTCGACGATTTCGCAAATCTCCTGCAACGAATGGCCGAGCACGTCGCTCAAGATGACGCTGCTGCGCTGAGACGCCGGCAACCGCATCAAGGTTCTGAGGCTCATTGCTGCGATCTGCCGTTGCTCGATGGGATTGCTCACAGCGGCGATCATGTCCAAATCCTCGTTCGCGTCCCGGGCATCCTCGCGCACCCGTCGACGCAGAAAGTCCAGGGCCGCATGGTGGGCGATGCGAAATAGCCAACCCTCCGGATTGGCGATCGGCCCTGCGGTCGGCGCGGCCTCCATCGCCTTCACGATGGCTTCCTGGACGACGTCCTCCCCGTCGACGACGGAGCCGGTCATACGGGCACAGTAGCGGTGCAGCCGTGGTCTGAGCTGGCTCAAGAGCTGTTCCACGGTCTCTTGCGATGACGTGGATGGCGCATCGTCACCAGCTGTGCCTTCCGACAAGGTCGATCCTCCTCAGAGCGGCATCCAGACTATGGGCGTTCCGACGTCTTGCAACACGAAGACGAACCGGAAAGGCCGAAAAGACCGGTGGGCCGCGGAATTTTTTTCGCCACCCGATCCGTTTGGCCTGTCCGGTTCGTCTAAGGGCGGGAAGGGGCTGCTGGCCCCCCCTGCTGAACCTGTTCGCGTCTTCAGGAGCAAACGAATGAGCGCACCCAAAACCGAGCTCGGGCGGCGGGGCGTCCTCGCCGCCGGCATCGTCGGTGGCCTGGCGCTGTCGATGGAGGCCGTCCCGGCTCAGAGTGGACATACGGACCAAAGCAGCGGGATGGCCAGATTTGTCGTGTTTTACGACCGGCCGGCGAATGAAATCGAGTTTCAACGCCATTACCGAGAGGTCCATATCCCGCTGGTCAGGAAATTGGCAGGCCTGCGGCGCTACCGCCTCAGCAGGAATATGCGGGCGATCCGCGGCGGCGAGTCCTACTACATGATCGCCGAACTGGAGTGGGACGACATGGATGCGCTTCAGCGCGCCTTTCGGTCACCGGAAGGCCAGGCGGCCGGGAAGGATGTCGACGAGAATCTTCTCCGCCTCAATCCGGGCATCCGGAGCATGGTCTACGAAGTGGAAGAAATCGTCGCGCCTCAGGCGTGATGCCGAAAGAGGCGGCGCGCTGAGCGGGGAGCCCGCCGACGCTAAGCGCCGGGCCCGTCGAGGCCGCGCGTGCGGCACAGCGCCAGGATGCCCTCGTAGGCGACGTGCGCGGCCAGGTAGGCGGCCATGTTCTGGACGTCGTGCGGCGGGCTCACGGTGTTGATGTCGATCGTGACGATGTCGAGCTTGAGCGCCGCCAGGCCGCGCAGGAAGTCGATGCCCTCGCGCGCCGAGAAGCCGCCCCAGCTCGGTGTACAGACGCCGGGCGCGCACGACGGGTCGAACACGTCCATGTCCCAGGACAGGTAGACGGGCCGGCCGGCGAACGCGTCCTTGACCTCGCCGAGCACGTCGGCGAAGCCGCGCGCCAGCAGTTCGTGCATGGTGACGATGTTGTAGCCGAGCGCGCGGGTCTGGTCGTAGACGCCTTGCGCATAGGTCGTGCCGCGCACGCCGATGTGATAGGAGCGCGACGCCAGCACCTGCTGCTCCTCGGCCGCGTGGGTGAACTGGGTCGCGGTGTTGTACTTGTCGCTCTCGACGTAGCTGTAGGCGTCGGTGTGCGCATCGACGTGCAGCAGCACCATGCCGGGATAGCGCCGGGCGGCCGCCCGGACCAGCGGCAGCGAGATCGAGCCGTCGCCGCCGAACGCGATCGGCACGACACCGGCGTCGTGGATCAGCGCCGCCGCGGCCTGGATGCGCTCGAAGGAGTCTTGGACCTTGCCCGGGGTCAGCCTGACGTTGCCGCGGTCGACCAGCCCGAGCCGGGTCAGCGGATCGAAGTCGGCGAACTCGGAGTTGTAGCGGCGCATCAGCCCCGACTGCTCGCGGATCGCCTGCGGGCCTTGGCGCGAGCCGATGCGGAACGGGTGGACGCCGCAGTCGAACGGAACGCCGAGCACGGCCGCCTTGGCGCCGCCGAGATCGAGCGTCGCGGGCACGCCCATGAAGGTCACGGGCGGCGTGTGGAGTGCGTCGGCGTCGGAGCCAGTCATGCCGTCAGGCTAATGCATGTTCCGCTCCCTTGCGCCGTCATTGCGAGGCGCGCAGCGGATGAGGAGTTAATATTACAGTCTTTTATAGTGGAATAGGGACAATTCACAAACCCTTGTCGCAGGTATATATAGAGGGTTCATCAGCTCGAAACTGTGATTTACCTATGAACCATCGCGAAATGCTGCGAAATAGGGCAAGGCGCCCGTGACCGGCCAGATTGCGACCGCCAATCGGCTGGTCGACGGCGCGGTGGTGTTCCGCCGCGCCGACGGCGGCTGGGGCCTGCGGGTCGAGGAGGCTGTGGTGATCGCCGACGAAGCGGCGGCCGAGACGCTGCTCGCCGCCGCCAAGCGCGACGCCGCGGCGGCGCTGGTCGTCGAGCCCTACCTGGTCGAGGTCGATGCCGCGGGCGCGCCGACCAGCTACCGCGAGCGCATTCGGGCCTACGGCCCGAGTCGCGCCTTCCACGCCGACGTGCCGACCCGGCATCCCTGAGGCCCTCGATGTACCAGTACGACACGATCGATCAGACCTTCGTGCAGCAGCGCGTCGCGCAGTTTCGCGACCAGGTGAGCCGCCGGCTCGCCGGCGAACTCGCCGAGGACGAGTTCAAGCCGCTGCGCCTGCTCAACGGCCTCTATCTGCAGCTGCACGCCTACATGCTGCGGGTCGCGATCCCGTACGGCGTGCTGTCGGCGCGCCAGCTGCGCGCGCTCGCGCACGTGGCCCGGCGCTACGATCGCGGCTACGGCCACTTCACGACGCGCCAGAACATCCAGTTCAACTGGATCAAGCTGGCCGAGGCGCCCGACGCGCTCGCCGATCTCGCCGCGGTCGGCATCCACGGCATCCAGACCAGCGGCAACACGATCCGCAACGTCACGACAGACGAGCTCGCCGGCGTCGCGCCCGACGAGATCGAGGACCCGCGGCCGTGGTGCGAGCTGATCCGCCAATGGTCGACCCTGCACCCGGAGTTCTCGTTCCTGCCGCGCAAGTTCAAGATCGCGGTGACGGGCTCGCCGCACGACCGCGCCGCGGTGCGCGTCCACGACATCGGCCTGCGCATGCACCGCAACCCGGCGGGCGAGGTCGGCTTCGAGGTGCTGGTCGGCGGCGGTCTCGGGCGCACGCCGCTGATCGGCAAGACGATCAAGCCATTCCTGCCCAAGCGCGATCTGCTCTCGTATCTCGAGGCGGTGCTGCGCACCTACAACCTCGCCGGCCGGCGCGACAACATCTACAAGGCGCGCATCAAGATCCTGGTCCACGACATCGGCGCGGACGCCATGGCCGAGCGGGTCGAGGCCGAGTGGGCGCAGCTCCGTGACGGCGCGCTCGTCGTCGCCGACGCCGACATCGCGCGGCTCGCGGCGGCGTTCGCGCCGGCGCCCTACGCGCCGCGGTCGCCACGCTCCGAGGCGGTCGAGCACGCCCGCCTGACCGACGCTGCCTTCGGGCGCTGGCTCAAGCGCAACGTGTTCGCCCACAAGGTCGCGGGCTACGCGGCGGTGAAATTGTCCTTGAAGCCGATCGACGGCCCGCCCGGCGATGCCACCGCGGACCAGATGGACGCGGTCGCCGACCTCGCCGAGCGCTACGGCTTCGGCGAGATCCGCGTCTCGCACGAGCAGAACCTGGTGCTGCCCGACGTTGCGCTCGACGATCTGCCGGCGCTGTGGCGCGCGCTCGATGCGCTCGGCCTGGCGACGCCGAACATCGGCCTGGTCAGCGACATCATCGCCTGCCCGGGCCTCGACTATTGCGGCCTGGCGACCGCGCGCTCGATCCCCGTGGCGCAGCACCTCACGCGGCGCTTCGAGGACATCGCCCGCGCCCACGACATCGGCAAGCTGCACATCAACATCTCGGGCTGCATCAACGCCTGCGGCCACCATCACGTCGGCCACATCGGGTTGCTCGGCGTCGACAAGAACGGCGCGGAGCACTATCAGATCACGCTCGGCGGCCGCGCCGACGAGCACGCCGCGCTCGGCAAGCTGCTCGGGCCGGCGGTGCCGTATGACGGCGTGGTCGACGCCGTCGAGCGCATCGTCGAGACCTACGTGCGGCTGCGCCAGGACGGCGAGATCTTCGTCGACACCGTCAAGCGCGTCGGCCCGACGCCGTTCAAGGAGGCGGTCTATGTCGCTGCTTAAGGACGGCGCGCTCGCCCAAGATCCCTGGGTGGCGGTCGCCGACGACGCGCCGCTGCCCGAGGACGGCGCACCGATCGTGTCGCTGGCGCGCTGGCAGCGCGACCGCGCCGCCCTGCGGGCGCGCAACGGTGCGCTCGGCGTGCGCCTGCCCAACGCCGCGCCGGTCGCGGCGATCGCCGACGACCTCGACCGTTTGACGCTGGTCGCGCTCGAGTTCCCCAAGTTCAACGACGGCCGCGCTTTTTCGCAGGCGCGCCAGCTGCGCGAGCGCTACCGCTACACCGGCGAGCTGCGCGCCACCGGCCAGGTGCTGCGCGACCAGCTGCTGTTCATGACGCGCTGCGGCTTCGACGCCTTCGAGGTTGCCAAGGGCGATCCGGTCTCAGCGTGGGCGAATGCGCTCACCGATTTCACCGTGTTCTATCAGCCGACCGGCGATGGCCGGCCGACCGCGGCAGCGCTGCGCCGAGCCGGCGGGTAGGCAGCCCTCAGAGCAACAGGACCGCCGCCAGCGCGATCATCACCGTCGCGAACGCGACACCGGTCCCGAGCCACGATGCCGGGCTGTCGGGAGGATCATCATGGGATTGTTCGTTTGCGGTCATGGCCAATCTCCTGGTGGGCAAATCGGCACGAACCGCCCGACCATGCCAGTGACCGCGAGCTCCGACGTGTGAAGCGTTTCACAGCGGCACGTCGCGGTCTCTCGATCCGCGACGCCGGCATCACCGCCGCGTGATCTGCGTCACACGAATCGCGACGCGCTTCCCCGCCGCTTTTGGTCCCGCCGCTCGCGGCGCGAAGCAATCCAGAGAGTGCTTGAATTGTTTTGCGTCGCTCGCAGTGACCGCCATCACATCTGATCGGGACATCGTAGAAAATTTTTCTCGAAGACCTGTGGCGTCGTTCACCGGCGCGGCCGCCATTCGCGTGCACAATCGCCTCCAGATTGTTGAACAGGAGGCGTGTCGTGCCGGCGATTCTGAATGAGCGTGACGCGACGAGTGACGGACATCACACTTCGATGCTGCGGTACGCCACATCGGTGGCGGCCGTGTTGGGAATTGCCGCCGTGGCGGTGTGCGGCGCCCAAGCGGCGAGCGACAGCGCGTCGCTGACCGAGGTGGCGATCGCGCTCGCCGGTGTGTGGGCGGGGACGCTGTGGCTGGTCGCGCGGCGGGAGGCGCGGCGACTCGAGAGTCTGCCGCAGCCGGCGTCGTCCCCGCGACGGCGCTGCCTGCACGGCCCCGACGACGCGCTCCGTCCGGGGGCCCGGTTGGATCGTGTCCGGGCGCTGGTGGGGCAGTTCCGGTTGCAGCCCGGGGCGTTGCCGGCGCGGCGCACCCTGGACAAGGTCCGCTGCCTGAGATGGTTCGCCCGGCGCTGTCGGGACGCCTCCGTCGTGCTGGCGGTCGTCGCCGTCGTCGTGCTGCTGGCGATCTGAAGCACTACCCCGGCGGCACCGCGCGGCAGCGCGCCATGCCGGGGGTTGGCTTAGAACGGGATCGAGCCTTCGACCGTCGTGCGTTCCATGTGCCGGTGCAGCGGCGCGTAGTCGAAGCTGGCGAGGTGCTGCACCGCGCAATTGTCCCACATCAGCAGGTCGCCGACCCGCCACGAGTGCCGGTAGACGTACTCGGGCTTGATCACCTGAGCGAACAGCAGTGCCAGCAGCTCGCGGCTCTCGGCCTCGGGGATGTCGAGGATGCGGGTCGTATAGCCCTCGCAGACATAGATGCATTTGCGCCCCGTTGTCGGATGCGTCCGGATCACCGGATGCACGGCGTCCTTCGGATAGCTCTTCGCCATCTCGTCCGTCAGCTTCGGCCGTACGCCGAACTCGCTGGCCTTGCGCTCGAACATGGCGTTGTAGCTGTTGACCGCGCGCAATCCTTCGAGCCGTCGCTTCAGCGTCGCGGGCAGCGTGTCGTAGCTCGCGCAGGTGCCGGCGAACAGCGTGTTGCCGAGCGTGACGCCGTCGCGCTCCGGGACCACCAGCGCATAGAGCAGCGACGCGCGGGTCGGCGTCGGCAGATAGCAGAGATCGGAGTGCCAGTAGCGGCCGGCGTCGCCCGAGCCGATCGGCTTGCCGTCCGTCAGGATGTTCGAGACCGTGTAGATCTCCGGATAGCCGGCCTTGTTGAACTCGCTGCGCACGTTGATCTGGAGCTTGCCGAAGCGCTTCGAGAAGGCGATGCGCGCCTCCGGGCTCAGGTCCTGGCCGCGGAAGGCGAGCACCGAATAGCGATCGAACGCCGCCGAGACGGCGCGAAACGTGCCGTCGTCGAGGGGCTTGGAGAGGTCGAGATCATAGATTTCGGCGCCGACCCGCGTGTCGGTTGGGCGCAGATCGAACGCCTGGAGGGCGTCGTCGTCGGCCATCGGTCTCTCCCTGGGCAGGGGCAAGCCCGCCCATAGTGTAGTCCAAACGACGCCTCAACCGAGGCGCGCCAGCTGCTCGCGGCCGTCGATCATGTCCTGCAGGCTGCCGAACGCGTTCATGTAATGGCCGGCGAAGCCGAGCGCGTCGAGGCGGCGGAACAGGCCGGGAAAATCGAAATCGCCGGCGCCCGGCTTGAGGTGCTCCTCCTTGCCGTTGCGCCAGCAGTCGGCCAGTCGGACCTCGTCGCAGCGCTTGATGTCGAGCGCGGCGAGAAAGCCCTCGACGCCTTCGGCGACCAGATGGGCGTGGTTGGCGGTGAACGCCCAGCGCAGCCGCGGCGAGGTCAGGCGGTCGAAGTAGTAGAGCGTCTCCTCGACATTGTGCGCCAGGTAGTGGACCTCGGCGTCGTCGGGCTCGCGGTTGAGGTTCTCGAGCAACAAGTTGACGCCGAGCTGCTCGGCGTAGTCGCTGAGTCGATTGAGGCGCTCGAGCCCGGCCGCCATGCGCTCCTTGACGTCGGACGAGAAGTGATAGCCGGCGTGCACGACCATCCATTCGCCGCCGAGCGCCTTGCAGGCCTCGAGATGGCCGCGCAAATAGCGGTCGACCGCCTCGCTGACATGCGGCGCCGTCTCGGCGACGTTGACCGCCGAAGCGGTGTGAACGCCGAGGTGGATGCCGTGGCGCGTGCAGGTGTCGCGGATCGCCGCGATGCGCTCTCGCGTCAGGCTGCCGATGGCGTTGGGCGGCTCGTCGATCTTGACGTCGATGTAGCGGATCTGGTGGGCGACCGCCGCCGGTAGGCCGTCCTCGATGCGCACGCGCCGGCCGAAATCGACGCCGATCCTGTCCCGCAGGCGCACTCTTCGCCTCCTCCCCGATTCGGCGCTATTATCCCTGGAAAGGGCCTTGGAGGAACCGATGTTCATTCGCAACGCCTGGTATACCGCGGCATGGGCGGACGAGGTCGCCGACAAGCCGCTGGCGCGCCGCATCATGAACGAGCCGATCGTGCTGTTCCGCGGCCAGGACGGCAAGGTCGGCGCGCTTGAGGACCGCTGCTGCCATCGCGGCACGCCGCTCAACGTCGGCAAGGTCACCGAGCTCGGCCTCGAGTGCGGCTATCACGGGCTGGTGTTCGACCAGGCCGGGCGCTGCGTGCGCATCCCCGGCCAGGACCAGATCCCCGAGCGCGCCAAGGTCCGCCACTACCCGGTGGTCGAGAAGAACGCGTTCATCTGGATCTGGATGGGCGAGGCCGCGCGGGCGGATACCTCCCAGATCATCGACTACCCCTGGCACGACGACCACGCCCAGTGGCCGCACAAGCACGCGCGGTACGACATCAAGGGCAACTACATGCTCATGGTCGACAACTTGATGGACCTGACGCATCTCGGCTACGTCCACGGCTCGACCATCGGCGGCAATCCGATGCAGCACGTCGACGCCAAGATGAAGGTCACGCGCAAGGACAACGGCCTGCATTTCATGCGCTGGATGCTGAACTCCGTGCCGCCGCCGACCTACATCAAGGCCGCCGGCTTCAAGGGCCGCATCGACCGCTGGCAGGAGTTCGAGTTCATGGCGCCGAGCAGCATCCTGCAGGGTACCGGCGCGTTCGACGCCGGCTCGGGCGCCTATGACACCGGCAACCAGGACAGCCCATTCAAGTTCCGCCTGTTCCACGGCCTGACGCCCGAGACCGAGACGACCTGCTTCTATTTCTGGTCGGCGGCCAACGGCTACCGCCAGGACGATCCCGCCGCGACCGACCAGCTGTTCAGCGAGATCGGCAAGGCGTTCCTCGAGGACAAGGCGATCGTCGAGCAGCAGCAGATCGGGCTCAACGAGCGCGGCGAGGCCGGGCTGGTCGACATCGCGACCGACGGCGCGCGCGTCCACATGCGCCGCGTCGTCGAGCAGCGGCTGGCCGCCGAGGCGCGCAGCATCGCGGCGGAATGAGCGAACCGACCTGGCACAAGGCGTGCCGGCTGCAGGACGTCACCGACACCGAGCCGGTCGGCGTCAAGCTCGACGGCACGCCGATCGGCATCTTCCGGGTCGACGGGCGCTGCTACGCGGTGCACGACATCTGCACCCATGAATACGCGCTGCTGTCGCAGGGCTGGCAGGACGGCACTTGGATCGAGTGCCCGCTGCACCAGGCGCGCTTCGACGTCGTGACCGGCAAATGCCTGGCCGGCCCGGCGCATGACGACGTGGCGGTGTTCCCGGTCCGGATCGACGGCGACGACGTGTGGGTCGGTATCCCGCCCAAACCTTGAGGCGACGAAGGACACTTGCGATGAACGACAGCCCTGCGCTCGGTGCTCCGCCACGGCCCTTGATCGATGGCCCCGCGGCCTGGATGGGCGCCGAGCTGGCGCGCCGCCCCGCCGAGTGGACCCACCCGCTAACGCCGACCGAGATCGCCGAGGTCGAGCGCGCGGTGGCGGGGGTGCGTGAGCGCGGGCCCGACCTCGGTGCGATCACGCGCGCCGATTTCCCGCTGCCGACCCTCGGGCGCCGGCTCGAGGCCTTGCGCAACGAGGTGATCGACGGCCGCGGCTTCGTGCTGATCCGCGGCCTGCCGGTCGGCGGACGGCCGCTGATCGACAACGCCGCCGCCTATCTCGGCATCGGCACCTGGTTCGGCCACGCACGCTCGCAGAACGCCATGGGCCACGTGCTCGGGCACGTGCGCGACATGGGGCTGTCGGCCGAGAAGGACCCCAACGTCCGGATCTACCAGACCACCGAGCGCCAGACCTTCCATACCGACTCGTGCGACATCGTCGGGCTGCTGTGCCTCAAGACCGCGAAGTCGGGCGGCCTGTCCTCGATCGTCAGCTCGATGACGATCTACAACGTCATGGCGACGGGCCGGCCCGATTTGGTGCGCCGGCTGTTCCAGCCGTTCGCGACCGACCGGCGCGGCGAGGTGCCCGAGGGCAAGAAGCCGTATTTCGAGATCCCGGTGTTCAACGACCACGCCGGCTTCCTGTCGGTGATCTATGCCCGGCGCTACATCACCTCGGCGCGGCGCTTCCCCGACGTGCCGGCGCTCACGCCGGAGGACACCGAGGCGCTCGACGCGTTCGACCGTCTGGCCAACAGTGCCGAGCTCCGCCTCGACATGGAGTTCCAGCCCGGCGACATGCAGTTCCTGCACAACCACACCATCCTGCACGACCGCACCGCCTACGAGGACTGGCCCGAGCCCGAGGACAAGCGCCATCTGCTGCGCCTGTGGCTGGCGGCGCCCAACGCCCGGCCGCTGCCGCCGGTCTACGCCGAGCGCTACGGCAGCGTCACGGTCGGCGACCGCGGCGGCATCATCTGCCCGGGCACCCGGCTGTACGTGCCCGTTGCGTGAAGGCGACGGGCGGGATTTGTGGCCCTCGCAGGGCGACGTGATATGCTTCTGGCCAAGCGCCCATATTCCTGTTCGGCAGGGAGG
>JACQAI010000539.1 GCA_016195115.1 Pseudomonadota bacterium | reverse complement strand
GCGGCGGGCCTTCAAGGCCCCTCACAATGGTCGGGACGCGAATTCTCGACGCTGACTAGGGAGGGACGCGGCCATGAAACAGGTGAGCCGCCGCAACGTCATCCGTGGATCCGCCGGTCTCTTGATCGCGGGCACGCTGGCGCGGCCATACATCGCGAATGCCCAGGCCAAGACCGCCGCCCTCTGGATTGGCCAGGGGTTCGTCAAGCAGGAGGACGCCGCGCTCAAGAAGACCGTTGCCGATTACGAGAAGGCGAGCGGCAATCGGATCAACTACAGCATCATGCCGTTCGGACCGCTGAACCAGAAGATCGTCTCCGCACTGACCAGCGGCGACGTGCCGGACCTGTTCTTTCAGGATGCGCCGACCACCATCCTGCCGCAGGCCGCCTGGAACAACAAACTGGTCGACGTCAGCGACGTCGTCGAAGCGCAGCAGTCCAAGCTCAGCGCGACCGCGAAGCTTTGCGCGACATTCGCCAACGCCACGACCAAGGACAGGCGCTACTACCTCTGCCCGATCAAGCAAGGCGCCACCCCCTTCCACATTTGGGGCGACCTGGTCCAGAAGGCCGGCTTCGATCTCAAGGATGCGCCGAAGACCTGGGACGCCTTCTGGGACTTCTTCAAGCCGATGCAGAAAATCCTACGCGAGAAGGGCATGCGAAAGCTGTTCGCCCAGGGCGTCTCGCTGACCACCGTCGGCCCGAACGACGGCAACAATCTGTTCTATCACTTCGTGATCGCCAACGGCGGCCAGGACGTCGTAACGCCCGACGGGCGGCTCCACCTCGACGACTCGAAAGTACGCGAGGCCTTCATCAAGTCCGTGGACTATCTGACGACCTCCTACAAGCAGGGCTATGTTCCGGAGGACGTGCTGAGCTGGAGCGACTCGGACAACAACAACGGCTTTCATCAAAAGCTGTTCGTCATGGACTTCGACGGCACGCTCTCGACCAAGCTCGCGATGATCGACAACAAGAAGGCCTACTACGAAGAGTCGGTCACCATGGGCCTGCCGAACGGCAATGACGGCAAGCCTATGCCGGGTCAGGGCGGCGCCGGCGGCGGCTACATCCCCAAGGGGGCGAAGAACATCGAGGTGGCGAAGGACTTCATGCGCTACTTCATGCAGCCCGACGTCATGAACGAGAACCTGAAGGGCGGGCTGGGCCGCTGGTTCCCGGCGATCCCGTCGCTCATCGAGTCCGATCCGTTCTGGCTGGATAAGAGCGACCCGCATCGCCCCCCCTACATGAAGATCGCGCTCGGGCCGATGATCCCGGTGTTCAACGCCTACAATCCGGCGTGGGGCCAGGTGAACGCCGAGCAGCTGTGGGGCCGGGCGGAATACGATGTCATCAAGAACGGCCTGACGCCGACCCAGGCGGTCGACAAGGCGTTCAAGCGGACGGCGGAGATCTTCAACAAGTTCACCTTCGGCTGATCCCGGCGAGGCGACCATGAGCAGCATCCAGGAAACGCTGCCCGTCCGTTCCGCGGCTGCAGCGTCGCCGCGCCCCCGTCGTCGTCGTCGTGCCGGGCTGCAAGGCTCGGAATTCCCCTGGGCGATCGCCTTCATCGTGCCCTACGTCGCGATCTTCCTCGCCTTCGTGATCTATCCGATCGTGTACGGGCTGTGGCTCGGCAGCGACCCGGCGCTGTATCGTGAACTGTTCTCCGACCCGATTTACCTGAGCACGGTCACGAACACGCTGCTCTACGTCGGTATCGGCGTGAACCTGAAGATGCTTCTGGCGTTTCTGCTCTCCGGCTTCTTCATGCGCAAGCGTTGGTGGGTGAAGGCGCTGTTGGTGGTCTACATCCTGCCCTGGGCGATCCCGTCGCTGCCGGCGTTCACCTCGATCCACTGGATGCTGAACGGCAACTGGGGCTTTCTCAACAGCCTGCTGTACCACCTGTTCGACGTCGACGGCCCGATCTGGCTCAACGACCGCGGGCTCGGGATGACGTCGAACATCGCCGCCTACACCTGGAAGAACATGCCGTTCTGGACGGTGATCTTCCTTGCCGGGCGCATGGCGATTCCGCGCGAGCTCTATGAGGCGGCAGAGGTCGATGGCGCGTCGGCGCTGCATCGCTTCACGCACATCACCATACCCCTGATGGCCAATCTCTATCTGGTCTCGACGTTGCTCTCGACCATCTGGTCGCTGGGCGAGTTCAACGCGGTGTTCTTCGTCACCGGCGGCGGCCCGGCGATGACCACGGAGGTGCTCGCCACATTGGGCATCCGTCACGCCTTCATCATGGGCGAGCCACGCCTTGGCGTCGCGGCGGTGATGTCGGCGCTGCCAGTTCTGATCCCGATCGTCCTCGTGTTGATGCACAAATTGCGCCGGGCCGAGGTGCAGCTGTGAAGGCCGGCGTCGCGCGCCGGAAGGGCCGGCCGAACTATCGCCTGCGCAACGCCCTGGTCGAGATGATGTGCCTCGCTCTCGGCTTGGTTCTGCTGCTGTGGTCGCTGCTGCCGGTCTACAACATGGTGCTGATCGCGCTCAGCGAGCACAGCGCCGTGTTCAGCGGCGACGTCTACCCGCGCGAGCCCTCGCTGCACAGCTTCCATGTCGTCTGGACCCAGGGCTTCTGGTACCTGGAGCGGTTCTGGCACCAGTTCGGCAACAGCTTCTTCATCGGCCTGATGACGATGTTCCTGGTGCTGCTGATCGGCACGCTGGCCGGTTTCACGATCGGGCGTATGCGCATACGCCACGGCTGGCTGCTGACCAACGCCGCGCTGCTGACCTACGTCATCCCCGCTTCGTTCCTGGCGATCCCCTTCTATCGCATCATGCAGATCTATGGGATGAGCGACAATCCGTGGTCCGTGATTGCCGCGATGGTCACCTTCGCCACGCCCTATGCGATCTTCATCTTCCTGCAATACGCCAAGTCGATCCCGCTGGAGCTCGACGAGTCGGCGCGCATCGACGGCGCCTCGCCGTTGCAGGTCTACCTGCGCATCTATCTGCCCCTGATGGCGCCAGCGCTGGTCGCGGTCGGCACCTATGCGCTGCTGCTGGCCTGGAACGAGTACCTCTATCAGTTCCTGCTGCTGTCGTCGAAGGACAGCATGACGGTGTCGGTCGCGCTGGCCCAGTTCATGAACAGCGACGAGGCCCCCTGGAACTACATGATGGCGACCGCGATCGTCTACGCGATCCCGCCAATCATTCTCTACTACGCGTTCCGCCGCCACATGGCGGCGGGTCTCACGATGGGCGGCGTCAAAGGCTAGCGAGCTCCGCGGGGCGGCAAGCGTAGCCTGGTTCGCCGTCGGCCCTTGTCCGGGGTAGCGCGCGAGGCCCTTGCAGACCAGGAACGCCCTGCCCCACGCTCTAACCGTGACGGTTCAAGGCGGGACGGGCGTACACGTGACCACGCAGGCTAAGACCAAGAAAGGCGTCGGGGCGGCGTTGCCGCGGCTGGAGGACGACCGGCTGATGCGCGGGCGCAGCCGGTTCGTCGGCGACATCAAGCTGGTCGGCATGATGGAGGTCGCGTTCGTGCGCAGCCCGGTCGCGCATGCGCGGCTGCTCGGGCTCGACATCCCCGCGGCGCACAAGGACCAGGTGTTCCAGGCCGCCGATCTGGTCGGCGTGAAGCATATTCGCGCGGTGTCCGGGCTCGCCGGCTTCAAGGTCTCGGAGCAGCCGTCGCTGGCGGTCGGAAAACTGCGCTTCGTCGGCGAGCCGATCGCGATGTGCGTCGCCGACACGCGCGCCGCCGCCGAGGACATCGCGGCGGCGGTCGGCGTCAGGTTCGACGCACTGCCCGTCAACTCCGACATGCGCGCGGCGATCCGCCCGGGTGCGCCGCTGGTCCACGAGCACTGGGCCGACAACGTCTTCCTCGAGACCGCGGCGGTGATCGGCGATTTCGACGCGGCCGTGCGCGGCGCAACCGTGGTCGTCAAACGTCAACTCCGCATGGCGCGCCAATGCATGGCGCCCCTTGAAGGTAAGGGGACGGTGGCCGAGTGGGACGACCGGCTCGACCAGCTCGTGCTCACCACCGCGACCCAAATGCCCCACATCGTGCGCAGCGGGTTGGCCGAATGCCTCGGCCTCGACCAGGCGCGCATCCGCGTGATCGCGCCCGATGTCGGCGGCGGCTTCGGCTGGAAGGGCCTGCTGCAGGCCGAGGAGGTCTGCCTCGGCTGGCTGGCGCGGCACCTCAACCGTCCGGTGCGCTGGGTCGAGGATCGTCGCGAGCATCTGGTCGCCGCCGCCAACGCGCGCGAGCATTTTTATGAGCTCACCGCCTACGCCGATCGGAGCGGCAAATTGCTGGCGCTCGACGCCGAGGCGTCGGTCGACGCCGGCGCCTACTCGGTCTACCCGTTCTCGGCGTGCCTGGAGGCCGCCCAGGTCGGCAGCATCCTGCCCGGACCCTACGATTTTCCGGCGTTCAGCTACCGCACCCGGTCGGTGTGCACCAACAAGCCGCCGATCGTGCCGTTCCGCGGCGTCGCGCGCGCCGGCGTCTGCTTCGCGATGGAAAGCATGGTCGACGCGATCGCGCACGCGGTCGGCCGCGAGCCCCACGAGGTCCGGCGCGTCAACCTGGTGCCGCCCGAGGCCATGCCGTTCACCAACATCACGGGCAAGCTGTTCGACAGCGGCGACTATCCCGAATGCCTGAAGCGCGCGGTCGCGGCGATCGATCTCGCGTCATGGCGCACCCGCCAAGCCCGCGGCGAGCCCGACGGCAGGCTGATCGGCGTCGGCTTCGCGATCTACACCGAGCAGGCGGCGCACGGCACCGCCGTCTATCACGGCTGGGGCATCCCGATGGTGCCGGGTCACGAGCAGGCGCAGGCCCGCCTGACGCCCGACGGCGGGCTCGAGCTGCGCATCGGCGTGCAGTCGCACGGCCAGGGCATGGAGACCTCGATGGCGCAGGTCGCTCACGAAGTCCTGGGCATCGATCCCTCGCGCATCAAGGTGATCCACGGCGACACCGCGCTGACCCCCTACTCGACCGGCACCTGGGGCTCGCGCAGCATGGTGATGGCCGGCGGCGCGGTGGCGCGCGCGTCCGGTATCCTGGCGGAGCGCGTCACGCGCATCGGCGCGCATCTCCTGCAGGCGCCCTTTGAGTCCGTACGTCTGGAGAACGGCGCGCTCCACGCCGGCGCCGCCAGCATCACGGTCGCCGAGATCGCCCACACCTGGTATCGCCGCCCGCAGGCCCTGCCGGCCGACGTCGACCCGAGCGGCCTAGAGGTCACCGCCGGCTACAAGCCGAAGGTCGACTCCGGCACCTTCAGCTACGCGACCCACGCGGTCGCGGTCGCGGTCGATCCCGGGCTCGGCACCGTCGACCTGCTCGACTACATCGT